>NZ_JBSFQL010000014.1:0-140662 GCF_053588675.1 Gordonia sp. NPDC003422 | reverse complement strand
AGCCGCGCCGGCATCACAGCACGCCGCGCACGCCTCCACCTACCCGACGAACCCCACCCCGGCAGCCGATGACCACCCCCCCAGGGGCATGGCCCGCCCCGACCCCCACAGCGCACACGGAGGGCATAGCCTTCCACCATGAGCGTGCGACCTGCTCAAGCCCCGTTTTTCCGTCTCCCCAGGTCAGGAGGATTCCGTGAGTGATGTAGAGCCGATTCCGGTGCCGATCGGATTGCGTGAGGCCGGCCGCGCGCTGTGGGAATCGTTGGCCGCTCAGGTCGCCGACGACGGTCTGGTGCTCGATGCTCGGGAGGTGGAGACGTTGCGGCAGGCGTGTGCAACTGCTGACGACCTGGCCCGGATCGAGCAGGTTCTCGGCTCGGTCGACAACCTCGTGGTGAAGGGGTCGCAGGGTCAGCCCGTGTCGCATCCGATGCTGTCGGAGGCGCGCGCGTGCCGTCAGCAGATCGCGACCTTGTTGGCGCGGCTCGCGCTCGACGTGCCGGCCGAGGGTGTTGCTCCGGCTGTGCGTGGCCCGCGGTCGGTGCAGGCCCGCAGGGCTGCGAACGCGCGCTGGCAGGGTCGTGGTCATCGTGGCGCGTAGGGCAGGCGGACAGGCCAACGGGACCGGTGTCTATGTCCGTGAGCTCCTGGTGGCGCACAAGCGCATCCGCTTGGATCGCTGGCCCCCGCACGACCAGGCCGCCGAGGCTGTGATCGCCGCCGAGGAACGGGCCGAGGTCGTGGTCGCCGAACCGTATCTGGCCGGTGCTGAGTACCGGGTGAACGGCAAGCTGTCCGGGCTGTTCTCGATGCACGGTGAGCGTTGGTTCCGGTTGTCACCGACGAACGTGTTGGTGGAGATCGACGAGCAGGAGGCAACCCGATGAGCGACGATTATCCCGACGCCTGGAAACCGCCGGCTGATCGGCGAGAGAAACCACGAAAGACGGTGCGCTATGGGTCGATCGGGACGGGTGCGCGGTTCCCGCTGACCGTGGTTGACGGCTCACTGTTCCCGTCCTCGTGGACGGTAGGCCGTGAACCGACCGTGGTCGACGGCGTGGTCGAACTCGGCGCCGACGACGACTGATGCCGCGCGCCGTACGGGTGGCAGCTCGGAGTTGCGGGAGATGCTGGCCGCGTACAGCCGCGATCATCGTGCTCGTTGGGATGCCGCGGCCGCACGCCGACACCCGGACGCCGCTCGACTCGGCGGTGAGGACCGCGAACGCGCGCTGTTGGCTGGTGAACAGGTCGCGGTGTCTGCCGGTGAGTTGTTCCGCGTCCTCTCGTGGGCTGGACGGCACCAGGAGGCCAAGCGGTACAGGTTCGACGGTCCCGACTACCGGGCGAGGTTCGTGTTGGTCGGTGACCGGCTGGAGGTCAAAAGTTGAACAGGGGATCGTTCGGCCACTCCCGAGGCGTGGCGAGATACCGGCCATCCGCTCCGATCTATCGGGTTATGCGATGCCGCTTACGAACTTTGGTGATCGCGACTTCCAGGTCGTCGATCTCCCTGCTGATCTCGAGTCGTAGTCTGGGAGGTCTTCGTCGCGTCCAGCGGCGAACATCTTCACCGCGAACAACTCGCGATGACGGTTGGCCCAGAACTGCGCTTGCTTCTCAGATGCCATGCCGAGAATCATGCCCTGACGTGATCGGATCGGAGGGCCGAACGGTTAGGCCGGTACGGGTGCGATGTCGTCGGGATTGACGACGTACTCGGTCTCGCCGCTGCCGGTACCGTCTCCGGTGCGAACCCCGTCGTAGTAGGCCAGTAGATCACCGCCGCGCACGGTTGCTGTCCACAAGCGCCCACCTGGATAGCGGTCTCGGAACCACTCTGCCTGTGCCCGGTCCGCAGTCCAGGCCATGCGGTTCGGGTCGATCCCGCCGCGGTAGAGCACAACTTCGGCGGGTGGCCGCACACGGTCAAGGTTGTGTCGGTAGCCGACTGACTCGAACATGCCGATCCACTCGTCGCGGTCGAGGTAGTCCTCGGGACGTTCTGCGCCGACCCACGCTTCACGCAGTGCGACCGCGAGTTGGTCCTCAGTCATCGACCACGCGACCTCAGTGAGGATGGCAGGCAGATCGTTGCGACCTACGTTGCGTGTCAACGTTTCCCAGCTGGTCTCGCCGGCGCTGATGGCCGCGAGCGCATCGTCGTAATTCAGGATCACAGCTCACATTCCATTCTGAGTCGGAACCCTACGGGTGCCGGTGTCGTTGACCCCATCCCGGTCGACCCACGGACCCCGGCACCGGACCGCGTTGGCCCACGACTTCTAGCACCGTGCCCGATGGGCAGGTGTGATCGATCATGGCACCTGGTCTCGATTCGCGAGGTCGGGATCGGTGGCCCTCGTCGACGTCGAGGGACTGGGCTACGTCGAGCAGGCTGGTTTGCGTCGGGCTCTGCGAGAACGACGGGCGCACGGTCGGAAGTCGGTTGTGCGCGTCGAGCCCATGCGGGAGTCGAACCCGCGCAGGGGACTGACAGGTTGTAAGTCCCCTGCGACCGTCAGGGCTGCATGGTCGTTACGACCGTGCAGGTCTCAGACCAGCGTGAGTACGGGTCGGTGAGGTGCGGCGCTGCCACGAACGGCGCGCAGAATGTGCGCGACCACGATCAAGGCATCGGTGTCGAGCGTTGACGGCTGGAGCGACCGGCAAGCGTCGGTGCACTCGCTCAACCACATGTCACGGTCAGCGGGCCGCGCGGGTGTCCGCGTGATCGCCTCCATGACGACAGTGAGCATCTGGAGCTGGCTCGTCGTCATGGAGGTGCACTCGAATGCGTCGAACAACTGGGCTAGACGCTCGAGGAGCACACTGCGATCGGTGCCGCTCATTCGGTGACCCCGAGCAGTCCAGCAGCGCGCATCCCGAGCGCGTCCGCAGCGCGGAACAGTTGCGCCACGGTCAAGGTCGATGCCTCGTCCGTGCCTTTGCGGCACACGGCGACGACGCCTTGCCGGACTGTTGTAGCCAGCTCGGCGACGCGCGTCGAGTCCCCGACCGCACCGTTGTCGAGCTGGTCCTCGAGGTCGTGCAACGCGGCCCGGAGGTGGTCGACGTCGACACCTACCTCGCGGGCGGCGTCGTGCAGGTTCCACCACGCGGTGAGCTGACTGTCGGTGGCGCTCATCGCTGAACCACTATCGATCCGGCGGGTTGAGGGAGGAAGCACCGCAACAAGAGCACGAAGTCGTGTAGTTCGTCGGTGTTGAGTGCGCGGGTGTCGACCTGCTGAATGAGGTGGCGGGTTTCTGAGATGAGTCGTGCGCGGCGGTCGGCTGCTTGGCAACCGTCAGCGTGCTGGGCGCCGATCGCGTTGCAGCAGGCGTGGAACGTCGAATCGATGACGGTGCTCATGCGTGCCATCCAAGCTCGATGCAGAGGGACATGACGCCGATCGGGATGAAGTACGCGCCGAGCAGGAACACGACGGCTCCCGCGACGGCGGATAGGGTGTGATGACGATGCATCGGAACGAACCTCCGGTGTGTCGAGGCCCTGGAACGGTGCTGCGAACACCGACCGGGGCCGTTCTTCACCCGGAATCTGGCACGTATCTGGCACACGATGTGCACTGGAAAGCAAAAAACCGCCTGTGAACAGGCGGTTTACTTGCTCCCCCAACTGGACTCGAACCAGTAACCGTTCGATTAACAGTCGAATGCTCTGCCAATTGAGCTATGGGGGATTGCTCTCGGCTCGCCCACCTTGTCGGTGACGATTCAGCAGGTGAACCGAACGCTGACTTTAGCGCATGGACTCCCCGGAGAACAAAACGCCTGCCCCGGACGCTACGTCAGTCCGGGGCAGGCGCGTTCGTGGTCAGTGACCGGCGACTCAGTGACCGGCCACGACGTCTGCTTCGTCGACGGTCACTGGTGTGCGTGCCCCCGGTAGGAACCAGTAGGCGATGCAGATCACTGCGAACATGAGGTACCCCAGCGCGACCTCGGGGCTCGCCGCCCAGGCCACTTCCGGAGCGTGGATCAGGCCGATGAACGACAACGCGGCACCCACCAGGGCGGCGATGGCCGCGAAGTGGAACTTCTTGTCGAGAATGAAGGTGACGATCGCACCCAGGATCAGGCCGACGAGCACCGCGCCCTCCCCCAGCGTCCGCATGCCGTCGTAGACGACGCCGGCGCTGTTCAGCGCCTCCATGCCCACCTTGTCGGCCGTCGTGTCGACCGCTGCGAGCGCGTTGTCTATCAACCCTGATCCCCACTGCGCGAGGTTGGGGATGATCGCGGCGACCACGGCCACCGCGTGGAGTCGCGGCACCGCCTGGAATGCCTGGGCACCGATAAGCAGACCGATGTACAGCAGGATCGGCACGATCGCGGGTACCGGCAACAGCGCCTCGAGCACGCCGAAGAGACCCAGGAAGCACAGCAGGCCGATCGCGATGCCGCTGGCCAGCGAGTAGCTCGACCGTCCACCAGCGTCCTTCCACCCGGGATGCCCGATGTACACGGCCGGCGGGAACGGCGAGCCGAAGGCCGCACCGATGCACGCGCCCGCGCCGTCGGCCAGCAGGACGCTGCGGAGGTTGTAGTTGTCGCCCGCCGCAGCGGCGCTCTCCACGTTGCTCATCGCCTCGGTGAAGTTGTAGACGCCGAGCGGAATCGCCGTGCCCAACAGCGGCGCGAGGTCACCGAGTCCGGAGAACAGGAGGTCAAATCGCTGGTCAGGGATGCCTACCGCGACGTTCTCGACGGCCGACGTGAGGTCCGGCACCGACATGAAGCCACCGATCCAGCCAATCGCCGTACCGACCAGAAGAGCCGCCAAACCGACCGGAACTCCGCCGGGCAGCTTCACGTCGGTGAAGAAGCCGATGAGAATGATCGCGAGCACCGGCAGGCCGATCCAGGCCGCCTCCCACATCTGCGCGGCCGGGCGCATCGAGATGAAGGTGATCGAGATGCCGGCCAGCGTGCCCAGCATCGCAGCGCGCGGCGTGATCTTGCGGATGTACGGCCCGACGAACGCGCCGATCATCACGATGACACCGATCATGAACGCCCAGGCGAGGCCCGCTTGCCACGCCTGCATCGCGTCCTTGGTGTTCAGATAGACCGGCAGCATGACGACGAACACGACGATGAACATGTGCGGCACACTCGGCCCGTACGGCAAGGCCGTGACGTCGTCGCGGCCCTCCTTGGAGGCCAGTCGGCGCGCCAGGAACGTGTAGTACAGATTGCCGAGGATCAGGGCGACGCCGAGTGCGGGCAGCACCGTCCCGAGCACGTCGTCGGCCTTGACGCCCACCACAGCGATCATCAGACCGGTGAGTGTCAGAACGTTGACGAGGATGTTGAACCCGAGGCCGAAGAATGCGTTCGTGTCACCGCGAGTCCACCACGGGACCTTGAGAGTTGGTGTCGGAGTTGGGGGATCGGCAGGTGGAGCAGGTTCGGTGGTGGCGCTCATGGGGATTCCCTTTCGGATTCTCGGCGGAACTCTGGGGTGAGGCGCGGGACGACGCTGGCTCGCGAGATTGGCGGGACTTCTGCAGGTTCAGGCGCTGGCAGCGGTCGGCTCGACAGTGGTGTCGACGGAGGCGGCCAACAGCGGTATGAGGTCGGCGCCGGATGCGGTCCAGCCGAAGATGCCGCCCTGCGCGGCGATCATCTCCAGCCCGACGCGCTGAAACTCGGGGAAATACGAACCAACGCAATCGGATACGACGACGCACTCGAAACCACGATCATTGGCCTCGCGTGTGGTGGTGTGCACGCACACCTCGGTGGTGACACCGGTGACCAGCAGCTGGGTGATCTCGTTGTCGGCCAGCACCTTGGCGAGATCGGTTGCATAGAATGCCCCCTTCCCCGGCTTGTCGATGACCACTTCGCCGTCGGCGGGGGCGAGTTCGTCAACGATGTCGTGGCCGTACTCGCCACGGATCAGGATGCGGCCGAATGTGCCCGGATCACCAATGCGTTTCGACGGCGCGCCGCGATTCAACTTCGCAGGCGGGCAATCGGAGAGATCCGGCAGATGCCCTTCTCGGGTGTGGATGACGAGCATCCCGGCTGCGCGTGCCGCGGCAAGTAGTGCGGCGAGCGGTTCGACGACCCGTTGCAACTGCGCGACGTCGTTGCCGAGGGTTTCGCCGAATCCACCGGGCAGCAGGAAGTCTCGCTGCATGTCGATGATGATCAGGGCGGTGTGATCCAGGTCGAGTTCGAGCGGTTCCGGCAACGCCGGAACGGTGACGGGAGTGGGCATGGGGGTGTGGCCTTCCGAAACGTTGATGGATGAAGCGAGGGAGATTGCGTACCGATATCAGGACGAGACCGCTGCCTGGACCGAGGCGTCCACGCCGCTATCCCGTGGCTCGTCGAGCAATGCCGCTGCCAGCGTGAGCACCACATCGTCGGTCAATGCCGCCCCGAGCAGCATCGCGCTGTGGGGGCGTCCGTCCGCGGTGGTGCTCTGCGGGACAGCGACACCCACGAGGTCGAGCAGATTGCCGAAGTGGGTGTAGTGCCCGAGCATCGTGTTGGCGTCGATCGGTTGCGCGAGCACCTCGTCGACGGTGAACGTGCGACCGATGGTCGGGACGACGAGAACGTCCATCTGCTGCCACAACCGTCCGACCTCGGCGCGCAGTTCCTGTAGGCGCTGCATCGCCGTGAATGCGTCCACGGCCGAGTACTTCTCGCCGCTGCGCAAGATGTCGCGAACCACGGGGAAGATCGAATCCGGTTGCTCGGCAAGGAAATCACCGAACACAACGAGCCGCTCGGCCACCCACGGTCCCGAATAGAGCAGTTCACCCGCCGCCAGGAAGGGAGCCAAGGAGACGTCGGCCACCTCGACACCGACCATGTGCCCGCCGGCCGCCAACGACACATGCGCCAACTTGTTGCGGAATGCCAGGTGGGCGTCGCGCATCGCGTCGTCGCCGAAGAACTCCAGCTCCTCGACCGGCGGCAAACCCACGGTTATCGACGTCGCGGAGTGTTTGGCGCCGGCCGCGCGTGACCACGGATCCCGATCGTCGGGTCCGGCCATCACCGACATCACCCGGTCCACGTCGTCGATGCAACCGGCCATCATCGTGATGCAGTCCAACGACTTACACGCCGGCACCAGGCCGACCGTGCTGATCAGCCCGCGCGACGGCTTGTAGCCGACGATGCCGTTGAGCGCGGCCGGAACCCGTCCCGAACCGGCGGTGTCGGTGGCCACCGCAAACGGCACCTCTCCGAGTGCGACGGCCAAGGCCGAACCCGAACTCGAACCACCGGAGATCATGCCGTTTCCGTATACCCCGCGTGGGACGGTGTACGGCGTACGGGTGCCGTTGAGTCCGGTCGCGAACTGGTCGAGGTTGGTCTTGCCGACGTACAGGGCCCCGGCGTCGAGCAATCTCTGAACCGAGGGCGCGGTTTCCGTTGCGACATAGGCGAAGTCGGGGCACGAGAGTGTTGTCGGCACACCCGCGACGTCGATCGAGTCCTTGACTCCGAACGGCACCCCGTAGAGCGGCAGATCCCGTGCGCCGGGACGGTTCTCGAGATCGGCCGCCGCGGCCAGCAACTCCTCCCGCGGCACCGTCGACAGCCACGTTCCGTCGTCTCCGCGGGCCTCGATCGCGTCGGCGACGGCACGCGCCGTCCGCGTCGGCGACCCACTTCCCTGCAGGTGACTGTCGAGGATTTCGGCAATCGTCGGACCCGTCGTCGGCCCGGACAAGTTGGTCATACCGTCGATTGTCGACAGAATCATGGCGCCTGAGGAACGGTTGTGTGTCGATTGTGTTAGGGCGTGCCTCCCTAGTTCTGCGCAGGCTCCTCGGACGCAGCCGCACTCGCTGACACGAGCCCCAGGTAGTGCAGGTGCCCGTGGTCACGCAGGGCAGCGACCACGGTGCCCGCGTCGCCCTCCTCCAGCGCTTCGAGAATCGCCTGGTGGCGGTGCAACCCGTCGTCGGGTCCATGGTGATCGACGGTCTCCGCACGGAGATTCACCGCCATCGGCAACTGGAGCTTCAGCAGAATCGGCTCGAGCGCAATGTCGAGCTGCCGGTTGCCGGCCAACCCGACCACGGCGGCGTGGAACTTGCGATGCGCGTCGTCCTTGGCCAGATCATCGGCGGCCCGTCGCATCTCGTCGATCGCCGCGCGCACCGGCGCCAGTTGAGTTTCGGGATCGTCGAGCGGCAACGCAGACTCGACCGCAAACCGCTCGAACAGCTGACGAAGTTCGAAGAGCTGCAAGATGTCTCGCGGCGACCACTCCGCCACGCGAGTTCCGCGTCGCGGCTGATGCTCCACCAACCCCTGCTGCGCCAGCAACCGCAGCGCCTCCCGAACCGGCGCCCGGCTGATCCCCAGGTCGGCGCACAAGGTCTCCTCGACGATCTTCTGGCCCGGCGCCAGCGCACCGGACAAAATCTCGGCGCGGATCCGGCGACCGGCAACATCCACAAGACTCTCGGGTAGCTCATTCGCCCCGGTCATCGTGGAATCTCCCCCGGTGTCGTCGTTTGCGGTTCGGCCAGTCTACCGTCCCGTCGACAGTCGACGGTTTCACCGCGACCGCGACGATGGCCTCGCGCAGGTGTGCGGTAATCTCCACCCGCGGACCGCGCTGCGCAATCGCGGTCCGAGGGGCGGTAGCTCAGTCGGTTAGAGCCGTGGACTCATAATCCATTGGTCGCGGGTTCGAGCCCCGCCCGCCCCACTCAGCGAATGTCTCGCACCGTGTCGCCGCGATGATGGGCGGGCACGCCGGGGCCCGCGTGTTCGGCATTTCGGACCGCGTCCACGACGAGTTGGCGTACGTGATCGTTCTCGAGGCCGTAGAAGATCGTCGTCCCCTCCCGACGGGTCCGGACCAACCGCGACATGCGCAACTTGGCCAGGTGCTGCGACGTCGACGACGGCGGCTTTCCCACTGCCGCAGCCAATTCCGACACCGACAACTCGCCGGCGGTGAGCTCCCACAGCAGCCGGACCCGCGTGGGGTCGGCGAGCATCCGGAACACCTCGACCACAAGGGCAACCTGATCGTCGGCAAGTCCGTCGGCAAGTCGGTCGTCGGGGCTCATGACCTGATCGTATTCATGTCGAGCGCGCGAGATCGGGCCAACGGTCGTGCTCCCGATCGATGACAAACGGATGAGCGTGCCGCCACCGACCATCGCCGAGTGGCACGGCGTGGGTAACGTGCTCGCCGACGCCCGGCCCGACATGCACGTGGTCGAGGACCTCTGGATCCCGTCGCGGCCACGAACGTCGGGCCACCCAGGCACCTGCGGCGGCCAGCGCGGTAAGAAGCATCCACGTCGGCGTGTAGCCCAGCATCGTGGCACCCCAACCGGCGACCGGGTAGACGATCAGCCAGCACGCGTGCGACAGCGAGAAATGCGCCGCGAACACGGCTGGGCGGTCGGTCGATGAACTCGAACGCGCCAGCACCCGGCCGGTTGGGGTCAGTACCAGTCCGGTCCCGACGCCGATGACCGCCCAGATCGCCGCGGCCGCCGTCCAACACCACGCGGCCGACGCGGCCCACGACAGCACGACTGCAGTGATGACAGCGCAGACAAGCACCACACAACCGAACAGCATCACGCGCCGCTCGTGTACGCGCCGGAGTAGCGCCGGGACCGGCAGCGCCGCGAGCATCACACCGAAGCCGTTGCACGCCAACAACACCGCCACGTCCGTGTCGGATCGGCCGAGAGTCCCGCGGACATAGTTGACGGTGTTGACGATGACGACAGAACCGACCGCCGCGACAACCAGGTCCATTCCCAACAGCCCCCGCAGGCGGGGCGTGGCGGCGAGGATACGCAGGCCCGCGACGGTCTTGTCGAATACGTGGGCATCGCCTTCCGGCGCCGTGGCGCCGGGAATGCGGCTGGTCATGACGAGCGCCGCCGAACACATGAAACCCACCGACGTGGCGACGAACAGCCAGTGGAAGCTCACCAGCGCCATCACCACCGCGGCACACAGCGGCGACAGCAACGTCTCCATCGTGGCGGCGAGCTGCGAGTACGACAGCGCGCGCGTGTACTGCTCCCGGTCGGGCAGCAGATCCGGCAACACCGCCTGGAACGCCGGGGTGAACGCGGCCGACGCCGACTGCAGGATCACGATCAGCACGTAGACCTGCCAGACGTGCTCGACGAACGGCAGCACGATCACCACCGCCGCGCGAACGACGTCCAGCCCCACCAACATGAACCGTCGCGGAAGCCGATCGGCGAACGCGGCGGCGACCGGCGCCACGACAACGTAGGTGACCATCTTCAGCGCCAGTGCCGTCCCGAGTACTGCCGCGGCGCGAGGCCCGGCCAACTCGAAGGCGAGCAAGCCGAGCGCAACGGTCGTCAGTCCGGTCCCGAACAGCGCCACGATCTGGGCACCGAAGAGATGCCGGTAGTCGCGCATTGCGAAGATCGATGCCACAAGCCCTCCCCCGCAGTTTCAGTCGACAAGCACTATCAGACTATCTGCATACCTACGCATATATCTACACAAGTTTGTGCCGGGGGCGGCGAACCACTCACCGGAGCGGTATGTGAGTGTGAGGTCATGGACGTTCGGGGCGCAGCCACCATTGCGCTGATCGTCGCGCTGGCGGCGACGCCGGGATGCGCAACGGCAACCCCCGTCACAGCGCCGTCGTCGTTATCGGTATCCCCGTCGGCGACACCCCCGTCCGTCGCACCCCCGACGATGTCGCCGCCCGGTAGTTCGCCCAGTATCCCGCCGACCTCGCCGGTACTTCGCCGGCTCGACGCGCTGGTCGTCAAGGGACGCGCGCCGAAAACCGGCTATGCGCGAAGGAAGTTCGGCCAGGCATGGTCCGACGACGTCTCGGTGGCCGAGGGCCACAACGGCTGCGACACCCGCAACGACATTCTTCGACGAGACCTGCGCGACGTCCGCCTCAAGCCCGGGACTCGAGACTGCGTGGTGCTCTCCGGCACTCTCGTCGACCCCTACACCGGTACGACGATCGCGTTTGTTCGTGGACCGCAATCCGCGCGTGTGCAAATCGATCACGTGGTCGCGTTGTCAGACGCCTGGCAGAAGGGCGCTCAGCAGTGGACGCCCGACAAACGGCGCGACTTCGCCAACGATCCGCGCAATCTCCGGGCGGTCTCCGGCGCGGCCAACCAGCGCAAGGGCGATGGTGACACCGCGACGTGGCTCCCACCCAACAAGGCGTTCCGGTGCACCTACGTCTCCGATCAGGTGACTGTCAAATACACCTACGGCCTCTGGGTGACCGCCGCCGAGAAGGACGCGATGCGTCGAGTGCTCTCGACGTGCTTCACCTGAGCCCTCGTCTGTTCAGATGACATCGCGTCCGTTCGCCGAATACGGCACAGGCTCGGCACGCTAGACTGCCGCCACCGCACGACGAAGAACCGAGGAACAACGATGAAGTTGACGAAATGTATTGCAGCCGGCGGGATTCTGGCCGGCGCGGTGATCGCCGGCGGTTTGGCAGCACCCACCGCTGATGCCGCCCCGACACCGGTCGCCTACTACAAGAACTGTCAGGCCGCACGGGATGCCGGAGTCGCGCCCTTGAAGAAGGGCGACGACGGATACCGCCCCGGACTCGACCGTGACGGCGACGGCATCGCCTGCGAATAGCAGGCCTACATTCGGCGCGGGTGATCGAAACCTCCCGGCACCCGTCCCACCTGGTGTGATGCCGCCAACAATTGCAAACGTTGCGTGACATCTCGCCTCTCGACCTGACCATTCGGACAGGTGCCGCCCCATACTGAGCATGACTCATACATGCTCACGGGGAGGCGAGCACTTGACGCATTACATCTGGGGTCGTCCACGCCCGACGCCCGACCGGTGCGACGGCGCGCACACCTACACCGGCGGATGCCGCTACAACGCCGAGGATCCGCACCGCCCGCTGTATCCGGAGGAATTGCGCCCGGGGTCGCGGTCGGCCGCCTGATCCGAAGGGTTGGGTGACCGACCCCGCTGAACTGGGAAAAGCAACCTGCCGAGGAAGCGCCTCGGACACTCAGTGTCCCGTTGGAGAACCTGTGTGCTGCAGAACACCGTTGAGCCGAGTCGGCACAGGGTGTGGCCCGAGGACATCGCCGGCCAGGTCGGGCGCGGCCTGGGCACTGTTCTGGCCACATCCCGCGTCGAGCTGCGAGAACTAGAGTTGAATCGGAGGACGCGAGTGCTGTAGCACTCGCGTTCTCCAATTCGGCACCACTCGTCGCGGGCGCTGGCCGCACACGGACGATGTCGGTGGTCGCTCCCCCGCCGACGTCGCAGCGGTGACCGGCGTCAGGCGATGGGGTCGACGGCCTGTTCCAGCAGACTTCGCCGGTAGGCTTCCAGCGCGACGAGGTCGCCGAACACCGCGTGGTACCCGTCGGGATCTTCCCCGGGTGCCATGCGGCGCAGACGGGACTTGATGTCGGCGATCTGGGCGCCGACCCACACCTCCTGCAACCGCGCCAGCACGGAACTGATGTAGCGGGCGATGTTGAGTTCGTCGACCGGCATGCTCTCGACGGCGAGTTCGGTGACCAGCGGATCGATCGGATCGTCGACGGCAGACCGCACCACGTCGACCCATTCCGCGCCGCCCAACCCCGACGACGTCCCACCGACGTTGGCCATGGACTCGCGGATCGCGCCGTAGGAGGGATCGGTGAAACACTCCGACGGAAGCGAATCGAAGACGGTCCCGGCGATCGCTGGATACTGCAGGGCCGCCTTCAGCGCCTCCCGCTGCGGCCAGAGCGTCGGGTCGTTGGCGCGCGGACGGGCGGGTGCCGGCCGGGTCGCCGCCTCGGGCCGACCCTTGCGCACCGCCCGACCTGATCCGGTTGTTCCGCTGTCCCGGGAGGTGTTCGCGCGCATGACCTTTGCGCCCTCTTCACGGACCCGACCGAGCACCTGTCCGACGTCCTCCCAGCCGACCCAGCCGGCGAGCTGACGCGCGTACTCGTCCCGCAGGGCGATGTCTTTGATCCGCGCCACCACGGGCACGGTCTCGCGCAACGCATGCACCCGGCCTTCAGCGGTGTCGAGATCATGGCCACCGAGAAGCGTGCGGATCGCGAATTCGAACATCGGGACCCGACGCGCGATGAGATCGCGGACCGCGGCGTCGCCCTTGTCCTGGCGCAGCTCACACGGGTCCATGCCGTCGGGCGCGATCGCCACGAACGTCTGCCCGGAGATACTCTGCTCACCTTCGAAAGCCTTGAGCGCCGCCGCTTTTCCGGCGCCGTCACCGTCGAAGGTGTAGATGACCTCGCCGCGGAAGTACGAATCGTCCATCATCAGACGGCGAATCAGCGCCAGGTGGTCTTCGCCGAACGCGGTGCCGCACGATGCGACGGCGGTGGTGACGCCCGCGAGATGCATTGCCATCACATCGGTGTAGCCCTCGACCACCACCACCTGGTGACCCTTGGCGATGTTCTTTTTGGCGTGGTCGAGGCCGAAGAGCACCTGAGACTTCTTGTACAACATTGTTTCCGGCGTGTTCATGTACTTGCCCATGTTGTCGTCGTCGAACAACTTGCGGGCACCGAAACCGATGATGTCGCCACCGAGGTTGCGGATGGGCCACAGCAGCCGACGCCGGAAGCGGTCGATCGGTCCCTTCCGCCCCTCGGTCGAGAGCCCGGCGGCCTTCAGTTCGTCGAACTCGAAGCCTTGTGACAGAAGAGCTTTGGACATCGAGTCCCACCCGTCGGGGGCGTATCCACAGCCGAACTGCGCAGCCGCTGCCGCGTCGAAGTTGCGTTCGGTGAGATAGTCGCGCGCCTTCTGCGCCTCCGGCGTCTGCAGTGCGGCCACGTAGAACTTGTGCGCGGCAGCGTTGGCGGCGACCAGCCGTGCCCGGGTTCCACGGTCGCGTTTGATCGCGGTCCCGCCACCCTCGTAGTTGATCTGGTAGCCGATCCGGTCGGCGAGCTGTTCGACGGCCTCGACGAAGCTGACGTGTTCCTGCTTCTGCAGGAAGCTGTAGACGTCGCCGCCCTCTCCGCAGCCGAAGCAGTGGAAGTGTCCGTGATTGGGGCGGACGTGAAACGACGGTGTCTTCTCGTCGTGGAAGGGGCACAGACCCTTGAGGCTGTCGGCGCCGGCGCGGCGAAGT
This sequence comes from Gordonia sp. NPDC003422, assembly GCF_053588675.1. NCBI lineage: Bacteria > Bacillati > Actinomycetota > Actinomycetes > Mycobacteriales > Gordoniaceae > Gordonia > Gordonia sp. NPDC003422. The sequence goes on along the minus strand of NZ_JBSFQL010000014.1, from coordinate 126,502 downwards.
GCCACGTACTCGCCGACGATGTCCTCGATGCGCGTCTGCTCACGGATTGCCGTGATGTCGCGATCGGGGATTCGGCCTGCCACGCGACCAGTGTAGTGACGTCCGCGGGTCCGGTTCCGGCCACGTCCCCAGCCGGTAGCATCCGACTCGTGGCCATCAAACTGGAGAATGTCGGCATCGCCGTGCGCGACCTCGAGGCGACGATCGCCTTCTTCACCGACCTCGGTCTGACGGTGGTCGGCCGGGAGACGGTCAGCGGCGAGTGGACCGACACCGCCGTCGGCCTCGACGGCAACCACGCGAAGATCGCGATGCTGCAGACGCCGGACGGTCACGGCACTCTCGAACTCTTCGAATACATCCACCCGCAGGCGATCGAGACCGACCCCACCCTCCCCAACGAGATCGGCATGCACCGGGTCGCCTTCTCGGTGGACGACATCGACGAGGCCCTCGAGATCGCCGCACGGCATGGGTGCCACCCGCTGCGGGGCGTCGCGAATTATGCCGACGTGTACAAACTCACGTACGTGCGCGGGCCCAGCGGCATCCTCGTCATGCTGGCGCAGGAGTTGAAGCCGCCTGCCGGCTGAGGTGGGTGCTAGCTCAGATCAGCCCAGGTGCGCTTGTGCGCCCGAGTTCTGTTTGTCGGTGCGTTCGAGCCGACCTTCGGTCATCGACGCGATCTGGTCGACGACGACCCGCATGCGAGCGGTGTCGTCGGCCGCGTCGTTCCAGGCGGGTACGAAGATCGGGTCGAGTCCACCCGGCGCGGCCGCCAAGAACCAGTCCGCGACCCGGTGGATGCGTTCGCGCTGGCGGTGCTGCGTCGCCTTGTGCCGCTCGTTGGAGAAGATGAACCGCAGCGCCAGCGTCTTGAGCATCAGCACCTCGGCGGCGACCATCTGTGGGACCGCGAGGTCGGCGTCGTAGCGCGACACCGGCCGGTCACCCACCTCGGCACGGGTACCGGTGATCGCGGCCGACGCGAACCGGCCGATGAACTCACTCGTCAGCCGTTTGAGCGTCACATAGTTGTCGAGGGTGCCGTCGAACACGCCGACAGACCGGACGATGTCCATGCGGGAGAGACGCTTCGCGGCGTCGATGAGCGCCTCGAGTTCCAGGCCCGGAAACTCCCGCAGACCGATCTCGGCAAGTGCACGCTGGTCTTGCGGATCGGCGAGCGTGCGCAGATCGATGCGGTTGGCAATCACCCCGTCCTCCAGGTCGTGCACCGAATAGGCGACGTCGTCGGACCAGTCCATGATCTGCGCCTCGACGCATTGACGGCCCTCGGGGGCGCCACGGCGAATCCAGGCGAGCACCTCGGCGTCGTCGTCGTACGCACCGAACTTGGTGCCCGGTGCGCGACGGGTCCACGGGTACTTCAGCGTCGCATCCAGCGACGCCCGCGCGAGGTTGAGCCCAGCGCTACGGCCCTCGTCGTCGAGCAGTTTGGGTTCGAGCCGACTCAGGATGCGGAGATTCTGCGCGTTGCCCTCGAAGCCGCCGTGATCGGCGGCGACCTCGTCGAGCGCGCGTTCGCCGTTGTGTCCGTACGGTGGATGGCCGATGTCGTGTGCCAGGCCGGCGAGTTCGACGAGGTCGGGTTCGGCACCGAGCCCGATCGCGATACCCCGGCCGATCTGCCCGACCTCGAGCGAATGCGTCAACCGGGTCCGCGGGGTGTCACCCTCGCGCGGACCGACGACCTGGGTTTTGTCGGCGAGCCGACGCAACGCGGCCGAATGCAGGACGCGCGCGCGGTCACGGGCAAAGTCGCTGCGGTGATCCGTGCGGGTGCCGGGGAGGCTCGCCACCTTGGCACCTTCCGGCACTATCCGCTCGGTCGCCTCGAGGCCGTAGTCCGCCATCGGCGGTGCGATGTGACCCGCGGCGGTGGGAAAGCTAGTCAAGCACCCAGCCTCGGGCGACGGCGAATTCGGTGACCCGACGTCGAATCGCGACAATCTGGGCGGCCGTCAGATCGCCCGACGAGTCGAGCAGCAGCTCGGTGAGTTCCTCGGTGAAGGCGGCAGAATCGAGCGTGCCTGCACCGCCCCGCGAACGACGTTCGCCCCGGTGACCACGATCATGTCCGCGGTCCCGGTCACGATCTCCATGACCGCGGCCGCCACCGTGGTGTTCTTCACGACGGTGAGCACGGGCATTCGCCGAATCGTCGGCAGGGGCCTCCTCGGTCACCGCGACGTTGATCGCCTTGGCGCCCCGATCGGTTTCCTCGACGTCGAAGGACACCTTGGCACCCGGCTTCAGCGAGTTCTCGTCGATGTCGATGTCGTTGATGTGCAGGAACACATCGGCGCCACCCGACTCCGGCGCCAAGAACCCGAAACCCCGATTCGTGTCATAATGAACGACTTTCCCGCTGACCGCCACGACTCCACTCACTCTCCTCCGCCTGCGCGGCCGGACCCCTTGTCCGCGCGCACGGCAAACTCGCCCTCAATTGTGACAGACAATCGCAGGTCAAGCGGAATCGATCGGCGAGATCGATGCCCACGAGGACGCACGGTCAACGGTTTGGGACGCCCAGTCAACGGACGGTCAGGCTCCGATGAGCTCGCCCGCCAGGTATTCGGCAACCTTGTCGAGGGCGACCCGTTCCTGACTCATGGTGTCGCGCTCACGGATCGTGACCGCCTGGTCGTCGAGGGTGTCGAAGTCGACAGTCACGCAGAACGGTGTACCGATCTCGTCCTGACGGCGGTAACGCTTGCCGATGCCCTGCGCGTCGTCGAACTCGACGTTCCAGTGCCCGCGCAGTTCGGTCGCGAGATCGCGGGCCTTGGGTGAGAGCTTCTCGTTGCGCGACAGCGGCAACACCGCCACCTTGATCGGCGCCAGGCGTCGGTCGAGCTTGAGGACCGTGCGAGTGTCGGTGCCGCCCTTGGCATTCGGCACTTCTTCCTCGGTGTAGGCATCACACAGGAAGGCCATCAACGAACGTGTGAGACCGGCTGCCGGTTCGATGACGAACGGTGTGTAGCGCTCACCACTGGCCTGGTCGAAGAAGCTCAGATCCTCGCCCGAGTGCTTGCTGTGGGTGGACAGGTCGAAGTCGGTGCGGTTGGCGACACCCTCGAGTTCACCCCACGGATTGCCGGCGAAACCGAACTTGTACTCCACGTCGACCGTGCGCTTGGAGTAGTGCGACAGCTTGTCCTTGGGGTGTTCGAACAGCCGGAGATTCTCCGGATCGATGCCGAGCTTCACGTACCAGTCGAAACGCTGGTCGATCCAGTACTGGTGCCATTCCTCGTCCTCGCCCGGCTTGACGAAGAACTCCATCTCCATCTGCTCGAACTCGCGGGTGCGGAAGATGAAGTTGCCCGGCGTGATCTCGTTGCGGAAGCTCTTGCCGATCTGGGCGATGCCGAACGGCGGCTTCTTGCGCGCGGTGGTCATCACGTTCTTGAAGTTGATGAAGATGCCCTGCGCGGTCTCCGGGCGGAGGTAGTGCAGACCCTCCTCGTCGTCGACCGGACCGAGGAAGGTCTTCATCAGACCCGAAAAGGCCTTCGGTTCGGTCCACTTGCCCGGCTGGCCGGTCTCGGGATCGTTGATGTCGGCGAGCCCGTTGGCCGGCGCGTGGCCGTGCTTGATCTCGTAGGCCTCGATGAGGTGATCGGCACGATAGCGCTTGTGCGTGTAGAGCGACTCCACGAGCGGGTCGGTGAAGACCTCTACATGGCCCGACGCCTCCCACACCTGACGCGGCAGGATGACCGACGAGTCGAGGCCGACCACGTCGTCGCGACTCGTGACCATGGTGCGCCACCACTGCCGCTTGATGTTGTCCTTGAGTTCCACGCCGAGCGGACCGTAGTCCCACGCCGATTTCGTCCCACCGTAGATCTCACCGCACTGGTAGACCAGGCCCCGGCGCTTGGCCAGGTTCACGACGGGATCAACTCGATTGGACTGGGCGGCGGCCACGATGATGTGCTCTCCACGGACGTTGGGATCGGGACGGTCGTCGGCGTCCACCTGCGGCGAACGAACAACCTCTACAGGGTAGCCGTCGCGCTCACCGGACCCCGAATCGCTACCGCGGACGCGAACAACTGACTGTGGGCTAGGTCTCGGCGGGCGGTGGTATCCCACCCGAATGAATCCCCGATCGTTTGGTACTCGCTGGTCATGTCCCTGCCGACGGGATGCCTGTCCTGACCGCTACCCTGAGGCCGTGATCCTGCGCAAGCGCACGCTGATCGCCACGACCCTCGCGCTTCTGCTGGTCGTGAGCGGTTGCGCGTCCGCCGGTGACCAGGCAGCTCAGAAGAGCGCCGAGAACACCAGCATCTCGTCGCCGCCGAGCATCGCACCGCCGATCACAGACCTCAGCCCCGAATCGTTGGCACGCGGGGTCACTGTCGACAACGTCATGCGGCATCTGAAGGCCCTACAGCAGGTGGCCGACGACCACCACGGCAACCGCGCGGCCGGCACGCCGGGCTACGACGCATCGGTCGACTACGTCGCGGACATGTTGCGCCGAGCGGGTTTCACCGTCTCGACACCGACCTTCGAGTACACCCGTTTCGAGTCCGGTCCGGTGGATCTGAAGGCCGACGGCATCGCGATCGACGCGACGGTCCTGCAGTACACGACGGGCACCGGCGACCATCCGGTGACCGGAAACCCGGTCACGGTCGGCGGATTCGGGTGTGTTGCGTCCGACTATCCGGCGGCCACGCGCGGCGCGATCGCGGTCGTCACCCGAGGCACCTGCCAGTTCGTCGACAAGGCGCGACTCGCCGAGGCGGCCGGCGCACGCGGCGTCATCGTCGTCAACAACGTTCCGGGAAAACTGGCCGGCGCGACGCTCGGCGACGAGGAACCGCCGGTGCCGACGATCCCGGTGGTCGGCGTCGCGGCAGGCGCGGGCGACCAGGTGCGTGCGGCGAGGTCGATCAGCCTGTCGGTTACTGCCGGGAACAAGAAGATCTTGTCGCGCAACGTGATCGCGCAAACCACCACAGGCAGCGCCGACGACGTCGTGCTGGCCGGAGCACACCTCGACAGCGTGCCGGCCGGGCCGGGCATCAACGACAATGGCACCGGAACCGCCGCCCTGCTCGAGACCGCGCTGCGACTCGGCTCTGCTCCGCGGGTGGCGCGCGCCGTGCGTTTCGCGTTCTGGGGAGCCGAGGAAGAAGGGCTCATCGGCTCCACCCGGTATGTCGAGTCGCTCGACGTACCGCAGCGGCAGGCGCTGGCGCTGTACCTGAACTTCGACATGCTCGGCTCCCCGAATTTCGGGTACTTCGTCTACGACGGCGACGACTCGGCGCGTGACGGAGCAGGTCCGGGTCCCGACGGCTCGGCCGGCATCGAGCGAGTCCTCAACCGCTTCTACGCGACCTTCCCGGCGCAACCGATCACCACGCAGCCCGGCGACTTCGACGGCCGGTCCGACTACGGCCCCTTCATCGCAATCGGCGTACCCGCGGGCGGCGTGGACACCGGCGCCGAACAGAAGAAGACACCGGAGCAGGTCCGACTCTGGGGCGGGACGGCCGGGCAACCGTTCGATCCGAACTACCACTCGCCCAGGGACACCATCGACAACGTGAACAACGGCGCGCTCGCGGTCAATGCGTCGGCGGTGGCCTACGGTGTCGCGACCTATGCGTTGGCGGTCGCCGGACCCGACGCGGTACCCGGCCCACGAGTGCGTCAGCGCACTCAACCCTGACGGATCGCCGTCAGGACTTCACACCACACATCCACCAGTCGTCGCCGAGCGAGACCGGGTCTCGGCACATCATGCCGTACATGTCGAAACCCGCGGGTGATCTTCCCGGACTATGCAGAATGCCACCTGCATCGTCGGGAGTTCCGATCCACAAGGGAAAGAATTTGATGTCGCCGCCGGAGACCCGGCCGTCGACCGTCAGGTATCGCAGATGCAGAGGAAGGCTCTGTCCGTAATAGTCGTCGCCGGGATCGACGTTAAGGGCCTGGTCGTAGAGGGCGCGATGAGTGATGAACCAGGCTCGGGGTGATGCAGCGGCCCAGTCTCCGACGATGACGGTGCCGAACACCATCACCGGCAGCACGGCGAGAACTGCCACCGCCGGACGGCGCATCCGGACAGCACCCATCACCGCGCAGACCACACCCACCAGACACAGAAACCACATCACAGCCGCAGCGATGAGGCCAAAGATCCACAGATCCACGCGCAGGAGGAACCAGCCCAGCGCGATAAACCACAGAAGCAGCCCGAGCACCAGAACCGGGAACGCCGCCCGGTCGACAGGCGGTGCTTCCGACGATCCCGACACTCTCCGCTCCTTCGCCCCGACGTTCGATCCGGTCGCGCGGCCAAGCGTCGACTCTTTGACAATCGCTTCCGATAAGATGGCAGGAAACCCACGAGGAGAAGGTCCCACCAAATGTCGGCTCACGAATTCGATCTGCGCCAATCTACCGTGGCGCGGGAGGCCGCGAGCGATCTGCTGCGCGCGCTGGCTTCCCCGACCCGGATCGCGATCGTTCTCGCCCTTCGTGAACGAGTCCAATGCGTACACGAACTGGTCGGGCGACTCGATCTCAGCCAACCTCTGGTCAGCCAGCATCTGCGCGTCCTCAAGGACGCCGGAGTGGTGCGCGGACAGCGCAACGGCCGCGAGATCACCTACGAACTCCTCGACGATCACATTGCCCACATCGTGAACGACGCGCTCGTCCACGCCATGGAGGTCGCCGCGCCCGACGCCCAGGTCTCCGACGCAGCTGCGGAGGCACGGTGACCGGGCCGCAGCCGGTCACCGGCATCCGCTCCACGCGTCAACGCGCCGCGATCGCCGACGCACTCGCCGCCACCGACGATTTCTGTTCGGCACAAGAACTGCACGACGCCCTTCGAGCCCGCGGCGAATCCATCGGACTCACCACCGTGTACCGAAACCTGCAGGCGCTCAGCCAATCCGGTCAGATCGACGTGTTGTGGGACGGTTCCGGCGAGACCCGATATCGGCACTGCTCGGCCAATCATCACCACCACCTCGTGTGCCGGTCGTGCGGGACCACCGTCGAGGTCCAGGCCGAACCGGTCGAGAGGTGGGCGACGCGCATCGCTCGCGAGCACGGATTCACCGGCATCAACCACACCGTCGAGGTGTTCGGCACCTGCGCCGACTGCACCGTCGCCGCTCCCTGACCCGAAAGTCCGGTGACCGAACCGCTGACCTGGGCAAATACGCTTCCGTCGTGCCGAAAAATCTAGGGGAAGAACTTCCTCCCCTAAGTTCCGAGTCCTCCCCGCGAAATTTCGTGGGGAGGACTCCAAGGGTAGGGGAAGAAACTTCTTCCCCTACTTTTCGTGCGGCCAACGCCGGACGACCATCCTTGGCGCGATAGCCCCGTCCCGGTCCATGACCTCGGCTCTAATTCCCCACCAGCCGCGTCGCGGCGTCGGCGCCGGAGGTCAGGACGATGTGCAAGACGGTGAGCAACGGGATGTCGTCGAGGTTGCCGGCCGGAAACGTGTAGTACTGCAGCACATCTGTGGTCACGCCCTGGGGGTCGGAGCGCCGGAGGCTGCCGAAGCTCAGCTGCGCACCGCAGGTCTCGACGTCGTCGCGGAGTTGCTCGGTGTTCGGGAGGTCGAGTGCGATGAGCTGGGTGATGGCCAGCACGTCGAGCCCGTCGGCGAGGGCGAGCACCCGGATCGAAGCGCTCGTCGAACCGACTTGCACCACAAGCGATTCCGGATCGGACGACGCGACGCTGCCGATTTCGGAGAGCAGTCCCGACACCCGCCTGAGCAAGGAGTCGGTCATCGTGGGTTCACCCCGCCGAAGCGGCGGTCGCGTTCGGCATACTCCAGGCATGCCGCCCACAGGTCTCGACGATCGAAGTCGGGGAATAGCTTCTCCTGGTACACCATCTCCGCGTAGGCCGACTGCCACAGCAGGAAGTTGGAGATGCGCTGCTCGCCCGAAGGCCGCAAGAACAGATCGACGTCGGGCATGTCCGGCTCGTCGAGGTACCGCGCGAAGGTGGCCTCGGAGATCCGCTCGGGATCGATCTCCCCGCGGGCGGCGCGCCGGGCGATTTCCCGTGCGGCGTCAGCGATCTCGGCACGGCCACCATAGTTCACGCACATCGTCAGGGTCATCACCGTGTTGTCCCTGGTGAGTTCCTCGGCGACCTCGAGCTCGCGGATCACGCTGCGCCACAGTCGTGGTCGGCGGCCGGCCCAGCGGACTCGCACACCCATCTCGTTCATCTCGTCACGACGACGACGGATCACGTCGCGGTTGAACCCCATCAGAAAACGAACCTCGTCGGGACTGCGCGACCAGTTCTCGGTCGAGAAGGCATACGCCGACAGCCATGTGACGCCCAACTCGATACATCCGCAGACGGTGTCCATCAGGACCGCTTCGCCACGCTTGTGGCCTTCCGTGCGCGGCAGGCCACGATCGGTCGCCCACCTGCCGTTGCCGTCCATCACCAGTGCCACATGCCGGGGTACGAACTCGGCCGGAATAGCTGGTGGACGCGCACCGCTGGGATGCGGATCGGGCGGTCGGACCACCCGCGGTTCGCCGGGCTTCTCCGCGGCGCCCGACGCCTTGCGCCGCGACGCGCCTGGCCGTAACGCCATCACCGCACTCCTCTCACGCCGTTTCCACCAGCCTATGAGGCGCGGAGCGTTCGATGAGCGGCAGGGTTCGGAGCTGACGTTCCAGATGCCATTGCAGATGCGCCGCGGTCAATCCGCTGGCCTGGCGGCGCAACGACGGGGTCGCATCGGCGGTGTGTTCCCACTGACCCCGGAACAGCGCGTCCATCAGGTCGAGCACACCGGGCGACGGTGTCGCCGCGCCGGGCGGCCGACAATGCAGGCAGACGGCACCGCCGACCGCGACGTGGAAGGCCCGATGCGGACCGGGCGTCGCACAGCGGGCACAGACGTCGAGGGCGGGCATCCAGCCTGCGCAATGCATTGCCCGCAGCAGAAACGCGTCGAGGATCAGTTCCCGCGGGCGTCGCTCCTCGGCGAGTGCCGACAACGCCCCCACGGTCAAGCGGTGCAGTTGCGGCGCTGGCGCACGCTCTTCGCCGGCCAACCGCTCCGCGGTCTCGAGGACCGCGCATGCCGTCGTGTAGCGCCCGTAGTCGGCGACCAGGGCGTCGCCGAAGACGTGCAGGCTGTGCACCTGCGTCACCACATCCAGATTCCGGCCGGGGTAGAGATGCACATCGACGTGCGCGAACGGTTCCAGCCGCGCCCCGAACTTCGACCGGGTGCGCCGCACGCCCTTGGCCACCGCACGCACCAGGCCGTGTTCGGCGGTGAGCAGCGTGATGATGCGATCCGCCTCACCCAGCTTGTGCTGGCGCAGCACCACAGCCTCGTCCCGGTAGAACCTCACCCGCACATTCTTCCACCGGGCAACGACGGAGCGGAGCGCGACATACCGCAACGGGCCTTAGTTGGCGTTCATCACGCGGTCCAGACGCGGCGGCAAGGTCATCGCACCCGGGTAGCGATGCCAGTTCTTCCGGTCGTAGTACTTGGTGCCCGCCCAGCCGAGCAGCGCACCGAGGATCAGTCCGCCCAGGCACTGGATCACCGACCGCGCCAGACCCGCACTCAGGTCGGAGTCGAAGTAGAGAATCGATCGCACCCCGAGGTAGATCACATGCATCGGCTCCACGGCCGCTATCCACTCGAAGATCCGTGGGCTCGCCTCCAGCGGCAGCGTGCCGCCCGACGACGGCAAGCCGAAGACCACGAAGAAGATCAGGTTGAAGATCAGACCCGGATTGCCGAACACCGCCATCATCGACGTCGCCGTCACCCCGACCGCGAAGATCGCCAACACGGAATATGCCCAGAGCGCAAACGCATTCGGCAGCGACGTACCCACGGCCGCACACACCGCGATGAACAGGGCCGCCTGCACAAACGAGACGAGCAGCATGATCGTCCACTTCGCCGCCACGGTCCCCCATCGAGAGATCGACAGGCGGGTGCGAAGTTGGTAGAACGGGCCGAACTCGATGGGCGTCTGCCCCAGCATGCCGTCGACGAGGATGCTCACCATCATCGCCCCGGTGAATCCGGCCAGGATGAGCAGCAGCGCAAAATAGAACGCCGTCAACCCATTACCCGCTCCGGCAGGTAGCGGTGTGGGCTCGATCACCGTGACGTCGACCGGTGCGGCGAGCGCCACCTGGGCGGCCCCGGTGAACGGCTTGTCGAGTTTGCTCAACTGGGCGTGCACCGTGTCGGTGAGTTGCGACCCGAACTGGGCATTGACCTCGGTGCGCATGCGGTCGGCAAACGTCGTCGTGACCGACGATGCGAACGCGCCGGACCCGCGGTTGATGTAGACCCCGATCGACGGCGTCGCCGGTTTGTTGGTGAGCACGGTCGCCTGCCCCAGCGCAATCGCCTTGTTGGTGAATCCGGTGTCGATCACCACCACGCCGTACACCTTGCCGGTACCCAGGTCGTTGAACGCCGCGGCGCGATCCGTCCGGCTGATGACGATGCCGTTCTCTGCGGCCGAGGAGATCACACCGTCGGCCACCTGATCGCCGAAATTCTGCTCGGTCGACGTGCCATCCCCGTTGTCGACCTTGCCGCCGGTGTCCTCGTTGACCAGCGCGATCGGGAAGTCGTGCAGATGCTTCTCCGGGTTGACCACCGCGGCCATGTACAGGGCCGCCATCAGGCAGAACAGCACCACCACGAGCACCACCGGCAGCAACCAGAATCGCGGTGACCCGAGCACGTCGGCGATGGTCCGGCCTGCCTCTGCCTCCGGCTCGGCCGCCTCGTGTTCACCGCGGTCGGGCGCGATCACCGTCGCGTCCGGCTCCTCGTCGTGCCTGCCCATCGGTCTCCTCCCGATCCCGACCGTCTCACTGTTGTCTCGCCACGCCCTTCGAGGCTCGCTTCGCTCGCACCTCAGGGAGCGGAAGATGTCACACCCTTACCACGGGCAACCCTGCCACACCGGGATCGGATCAGAAGCCCATGCGTCCGAGTTGCTTGGGGTCGCGCTGCCAATCCTTGGCGACCTTGACGTGCAGGTCGAGGTAGATCTTGACGCCGAGCATCCGCTCGATCTGGGCGCGGGCGGCGATACCCACCTGTTTGAGCCGCGCACCCTTGTGGCCGATGATGATGCCCTTCTGGCTCGGACGCTCGACGTAGAGAATCGCATGCACGTCGAGCATCGGGACCTGGTCGGGTTCGCGTTCGCGCTCGATGATCTCCTCGATGACCACGGCGAGCGAATGCGGGAGTTCGTCGCGGACCCCCTCCACCGCGGCCTCCCGGATGAACTCGGCCATCATGACCTCTTCGGGTTCGTCGGTCAGTTCGCCTTCCGGGTAGAAGGCCGGCCCCGGATCCATCAACGACACCAGGACGTCGGTGAGGACGTCGAGTTGGGCACCGGAGGTCGCCGACACCGGGACCACCTCGGAGGTGGGTCCGAGCAACTCGGACAGAGCCAGCAATTGCGCCGCGACCTGCTCCGGACCGACGCGGTCGATCTTGGTGACAATGCCGACGACGGTGGTCTTGGGCGCCATCTGCCGCACCTGTTCCACGATCCACCGGTCACCCGGACCGATCTTCTCGTCGGCCGGGATGCACACCCCGATGGCGTCGACCTCCGAGTAGGTGTCGCGGACGAGATCGTTCAAGCGCTGACCGAGCAGGGTCCGCGGCCGGTGCAACCCAGGCGTGTCGACCAGGACGAGCTGGGCGTCGGGCCGGTTGACGATGCCGCGGATCGTGTGGCGGGTGGTCTGCGGACGATTCGAGGTGATCGCGATCTTCTCGCCCACCAGCGCGTTCGTCAGCGTCGACTTACCGGTGTTGGGACGTCCGACGAAACAGATGAAGCCCGAGCGGAACTCCCCCATCAGGCTTGTCCCACGCGGGATGTCGGCGTGCCTGCGGTGTCGGTGAGATACACATATGCGTCGGGACTGACGTCGGCGAACGTGGGCAGACCCGGGTCGTCGGCACGGCCGTTGACCACCACCGCCGCCTCGAAACCGCGCGCACCGCTGGACAACGCGGTGGCGATCGCGACCTGTAGCGCCGACAACGTCAGCGTGGCGGTCACGACGTCGGCACCCGCGTAGGTACGCCCGTCGTCGTCGCGGACCGCCGCACCCGACGCAGCTTCGGCTCGAGCCAGCGCTCCGCGTGCGAGCACGACGAGCTTGCGATCCTCGTCCGAGAGGTCATCGGTCACGATCGTTCCTTACTGCCGGCTCCTGATCGCGATGTGCGCGAAGCAGATCCGACGGTGTCATGGGTTCCGTTACGCCGGGCAGACCCGTCGCGGCGCTTGTGGTCCTCCGGTGAGCCACGCTCGCCGGCCGCCGCAGACAGCGATTCCGGTGCGGCAACCCGCGCGTCGCCGTTGTCCGCGCGGTCGTGTTCATCTGATCGATCCTCGTCGTCCGGGGCTTCGATCCGGGTCACCAGCACGGTCGTGATCCGCTGGCGTCCCTGCCGATTCGGCCCGCCCTCGGCGATCAGTTCCAGCCCGTGTGACTGTACCCGCGCCCCGGGCAACGGAACGCGGCCCAGTTCCAGACCGACCAGTCCGCCAACGGTTTCCACCTCGTCGTCGTCGATCTCGATGTCGAACAGTTCGCCGAGGTCCTCCACCGGCAGCCGCGCCGACACCCGATAGGCCTCATCCGGGAGTTCCTCGATCGGGGCGACCTCGTCGAGGTCGTATTCGTCGGTGATCTCCCCGACGATCTCCTCGAGCACATCCTCGATGGTCACCAAGCCGGCAATGCCGCCGTACTCGTCGACCAGCATCGCCATGTGATTTCGGGTGCGCTGCATGTCGGCGAGTACCCGGTCGAGCGGCTTGGAGTCCGGGATGAACTCGGCCACCCGCATGACGTCGCCGACGGTGAGCGCCGACGCGTCGTCGGCCGATCTGGCGACCAGGTCTTTGAGATACACCACCCCGAGGACGTCATCGGTGTTCTCGCCGATCACCGGGATACGCGAATGACCGGACCGCACAGCCAGATTGGTGGCCTGCCCGGCCGACTTGTCGGCTTCGATCCAGACCATCTCGGGCCGCGGGACCATCACCTCGCGGGCGAAGGTGTCACCGAGATCGAAGACTGACTGGATCATCCGGCGCTCGTCGGCGGCCACGACGCCGCTGGCCTCGGCGAGGTCGACCACCTCGCGCAGTTCGACCTCGGTGGCGAACGGCCCGTTGCGGAAGCCGCGTCCGGGCGTCAGCGCGTTACCGATGAGGATCAACAACCGGGTGACCGGCTTGAGCAGGACACCGAGGGCCGACAGCAGAATCGCCGACGACAGGGCGATCGTGTACGCATGCTGGCGGCCCAACGTCCGCGGTCCGACTCCGACGGCCACATACGACACCACCGCCATACCGATGATCGCCGCGAACAGGCCCCAGCCGAGTCCAAGAGCATCGGTGGCGCTCAACGCGATCAACGCGACAGCGGCGGTCTCGCAGCTCACGCGCAGCAGCACCGCGAGCCCCACATAGGTGGCGCGCGCGGACAAGATCGTCATCAGCCGCCGAGCCCCCGCCCGGCCTTCCTTGACCATGTCCTCGACGCGGGCGATGGACACCGTCGACACCGCGGTGTCGATCGCGGCGAACAACCCACCGACACTGATCAGGATGATCGCCGCGACGACGAACCATATGTCGTCGGGCACGGTCATTTCTCCTCGGGCGGTGCGGCATCCGAGGCCTTGGCCTCGTCATCCGCTGCGGTGAACCCGATGTTGGACAGCAGACGCGCGTCCTTGTCGGACTGCCGCTGCTTGCGCGCCTGACGGTGACGTTGCGCGTAGAAGGCCTCGAGGATCTCGTTCTGCAGGCCGAACATCTCGCGTTCTTCGTCGGGGTCCGCGTGGTCGAAGCCCAACAGATGCAGGACGCCGTGGATGGTCAGCATCGACAGTTCGTGGTCGAAGGAACGTCGTGCTGACTTGGCTTGCTGCGCAGCGAATTCCGGACACAACACGATGTCCCCGAGAATCGCTGGACCCAGGTCGGCGGCGTCGGGCCGACCGCCCGGCACCAGCTCGTCCATCGGGAAGCTCATCACGTCGGTGGGACCGGGCAGGTCCATCCACTGAACGTGCATGTCGGCCATCGTGTCCTCGTCGACGCACAGCACCGACAACAACGCCGCCGGATTCACGTCCATCGCGTTGATCGCGAAACGCGCGGCCTCGATGATCAATTCGGCCGGGACGTCGACCCCGGATTCGTTGGCGAACTCGATGCTCATGAGCGTCGTCCGTGGCTCGATGCGCGTCGGGTGGCGCGATTACCGGGCAGCTTGTCGGCGTCGCGCAGACGGCCGCCGCGCTGGGCCTCCTCGGCGCGTCCGTAGGCGTCGACGATGTCGGCCACCAGACGGTGGCGCACCACGTCCTGGCTGGTCAGGTGCGAGAAGTGGATGTCGTCGATACCCTCGAGGATCCCCGTTGCGGCAAGGAGACCGCTTCGCGCACCGCCAGGAAGGTCGACCTGCGAGACGTCGCCGGTCACCACAACTTTGGAGCCGAAACCCAACCGGGTGAGAAACATCTTCATCTGTTCGGTGGTGGTGTTCTGCGCCTCGTCGAGGATGATGAAGGAGTCATTGAGGGTTCTACCGCGCATAAAAGCCAGCGGCGCCACCTCGATCACCCCGGCCGCCATCAGCTTGGGGATCGACTCCGGGTCGATCATGTCGTGCAGGGCGTCGTAGAGCGGACGCAGGTAGGGGTCGATCTTCTCGCTCAGCGTGCCGGGCAGAAACCCGAGCCGCTCGCCGGCCTCGACCGCCGGTCGGGTGAGGATGATCCGGTTGACCGCTTTGGACTGCAGGGCCTGCACGGCTTTCGCCATCGCAAGGTAGGTCTTGCCCGTGCCGGCCGGTCCGAGCCCGAAGACCACCGTGTTGTTGTCGATCGCGTCGACGTAGCGCTTCTGGTTGAGCGTCTTGGGGCGGATCGTCTTGCCGCGCCGCGAGATGATGTCCAGGGACAGCACCTCGGCCGGCGACTCGGCGGTCGTCTCGGAGAGCATCGACACGCTGTGCCGCACCAGGTCCGGCGTCAGCGGGGTGCCGCGGCCGACGAGGTCGACCAGTTCGCCGATGACCCGCTCGGAGGCCGCGACATCGGCGGCGGCGCCGGTCAGCGTGACCACGTTGCCGCGCACATGGATCTCGGCGGGCAGAAGCTGTTCCAGGGTGCGCAGATTGACGTCGCTCGCGCCGAGCAGCCCGAACACCACTTCGGGAGAGACTTCGACGGTAGACGTGACCACAGATCGGCGCGTCGAGGTCGCGCGCGACTGCCCGCTCGTGTCGGGATTGTCGTCAGTCACGTATGAAATCACTCCTGATCATCGGGTTGTGTGGCACCGCCCATGCGCGCTGGGCAACACTGCGGTGCACGCCAGTGTATCGCGACACAACGAGCGGCCAGCAGGCAATATTCCGGTGCCGTTCACATCCCCTACCGTTCAGATCCCCAGCACGCGCATCGTCTGTCGGTTTCCGACGCTGCGCGGGTTCACGAAGACGTCGTGCCCTTCCTCCGGCACCACGATCAGCTCGGCGGACTGCCCGCGCGACCCCACCACCTCGACGTAGTGGCGGCTCACCTCGACGGGGATCGCGGTGTCCCTGTCGCCGTGCACGGCGACGACGTGCGCGTCGAAGATGTCCTGCTCGATCGGTGACGCGGCCCGATACCGCGCCGGCGCGTCCGCGTAGGACGCCCCGATCAGCGCGCGCACCGACTCGCGACCCGCCTGGCCTGCCGCGACGAGGTCGAGCGCTGCCGACTGCGCCACAACGGTGGTGATGCGCGTCCGGGCCGTCTGGGCGCCGAGTCGGGCGACCGCGCACACCGCCAGTTGACCGCCGGCCGAATGGCCGACCACACCGACCGACGACCAGTCGACGCGGTCGGCGACCACGTCGGGCAACGGCGCACGCACCTGCTCGTCGAGCGCCGACAGCGCGTCGACGACGTCGGTCGCGCTGTTCGGCCAGCCACCACCGGGCTCGCCGACGCGGCGATACTCGATGTTCCACACCAGAGCGCCACGTTCGGCGTATTGCCGAGCGATTGCGGACTCGATGGTGAGGCTGAACTCCGTGGTCCAGTACCCGCCGTGAATCAGGACCACCGGCCGCATCGTCGGCGGCAGATCGGCCGGATCGGATGCGTGATAGAGGTGACCGAACTTCGACGGCGCCGCGCCGTAGTGGATCTTGGTGCGATGCACCGCACAGCGTTTCACGAGTTGACCGGTTTCACGAGCTCACCGCGTCCAGCGGTCGGTCAGGGCACCGATCGCCCCGAGCGCGACCGCAGCGGCCGTCGACGTCCGCAGGATCTCCGGGCCGAGGATCACCGCGTGCCCACCGAGAGCGGTGAGGTCTGCGACCTCGCCGTCGTCGAGGCCGCCTTCTGGCCCGATCACCAGCACGATCCGATTGGCTTGCGCCAGTGGAAGATCGCGCAACGACGCGGACGCCTCCTCGTGCAGGATCGCCACCGTGCCGCCCGTCGCGATCGCGTCTGCGCAGAGTGCGCGCACGTCGGTCGTCGACGCGAGGTCGGTGACGTCCGGAATCCAGGCCCGCCGACTCTGCTTGGCGGCGGCCGACGCGGCGACACGCCACTTCGTCACGCCTTTGTCGGCTTTACCTGCCCACCGCGCGACGCACCGGGCCGCTTGCCACGGCACGATGATGTCCGCGCCGGCCTCGGTGGCGAGGTCGACGGCCAACTCGGAGCGCTCCGATTTCGGCAGCGCCTGCACCACGGTGACCTGCGGGGTCGGCCGTGCTCGGTAGGTGAACTCACGGACTCGCGCGATCAGCCGGTCTTTCGCCTCGATGGACTCCACCTGCGCCAGCGCGGTCGATCCGGCGCCGTCGCCGATCACGACGCGCTCGCCGACCGACACCCGGGTGACCGTGACCGCATGCCGGCCTTCGGGACCGCCGAGCACGACATCGGCTCCGGGTTCGGGGACCGTCTGGACCCAGAACAGCGGAGGACTCATACGCCCGCCGACCGCTACCGGCCCGCGAACGCGTTGCGCAGACGGGAGAACAGCCCGCCCGGACCGGCGGCGCTCGTGGTGTTGATGATCTCGATCTGATCGTCGGACGCGTCGCGGAAGCGTTTGAGCGCCTCGGACTGCGCGGCGTCGAGCTTGCCGGGCACCACCACGTCGAGGTGGACGTGCATGGTGCCGCGAACACCCGAGTTGACGTGTGGCATGCCCTGTCCGCGCAGCTTCACCACCTGGCCGGGCTGGGTTCCGGCGGCGATCGTGACGGTCACCTGATCGCCCAGGATGGTGTCGACGGCGAACTCCGAACCGAGCGCCGCGTCGGCCATCGGCACCCGCAAGGTGCAGTGCAGGTCGTCCTTGTCACGCATGAACACCGCATGCGGGCGCTCGGCCACCTCCACGTAGAGGTCACCCGCGGGTCCGCCCCCGGGGCCGACCTCACCTTGACCGGCCAGCCGCACGCGCATACCGCTCTCGATGCCTGCCGGGATCCGGACGGTCATCGTGCGGCGCGACCGAACGCGGCCGTCGCCACCGCACTTGTGGCAGGGATCGCTGATGACCTCGCCGACGCCATGGCACGTCGGGCAATCGCGGACGGTCATGACCTGGCCGAGGAGCGAACGCTGGACGGCCTGGATCTGCCCGTTGCCCTTACACGTGTCGCAGGTGGTGGGTTTGCTGTCGCCGTTGGTTCCCGATCCGGTGCACACGTCGCACAGGATCGCGGTGTCGACGGTGATCTCCTTGTTGACGCCCGACGCACACTCGTCGAGGTCGAGTTCGATCGCGACGAGTGCAGGCTCGCCGGGCTGTACCCGGGACCGCGGGCCGCGCCCCGAACCGAATCCGCCGCCACCACCGAACGCACCGCCGGACCCGAAGAACGCCTCGAACACGTCACCGAAACCACCGCCACCGCCGAAGCCGCCGAATCCACCACCGGCACCCGCGGTCGCGAGCGGATCTCCGCCGGCGTCGACGATGCGACGCTTCTCCGGGTCACTCAACACCTCGTAGGCGGTGCTGAGTTCCTTGAAGCGTTCCTCTTCTCCTGGATTGACGTCGGGATGCAGTTCGCGTGCCTTCTTGCGATAGGCGCGCTTGATCTCCTGGTCGCTTGCCCCTTGGGGCACGCCCAGAATTCCGTAATAATCACGTGCCACGGTTGTGTCGGTCCTTCAGGTATGGCTCGGTGTTCAGGTATGGCTCAACGTTCGGCGAGTACTTCGCCGACGTACTTCGCAACGGCTGCGACGGATGCGATTGTTCCCGGATAGTCCATGCGGGTCGGACCGAGCACGCCCACCCCGCCGAACACCGTGCCCGATGCACCGTACCCTGTCGACACCACCGAGGTGCCGCGCAGGTTCTCCGTCTGGGTCTCCTCCCCGATCTGCACTGTGACGCTGCCCATACGGTGCGCCGCGGCGAGCAACTTCAGCACCACGACCTGCTCTTCGAGCGCGTCGAGTACCGGGTCCATGCCGCCGGTGCCAGGGGCGAAATCGGCCGCCGACCTCGCCAGATTCGACGTCCCGCCCAGCACCAGACGGTCGTCCCCGCGCTCCACCAGCGTCTCCACGAGCACCGTCGCCACGTTCACCACTGCGGTGCGGATGTCGGCGGGGGCGGCATTGGCGACCTCGGCCACCGCGGCCGACGCCTCCTCGAGACGTTTACCGTGCAATGCCACCGAGAACATGTCGCGCAGCCGGATGAAGTCCTCGTCGTCGAGATCCTGTGACAGCGCGACCACCCGCTGTTCGACGCGCCCGTTGTCGGTGATCACGACCAGGAGCAGACGCGACGGCGACAAGGTCACCACCTCGAGATGGCGCACGGTTGCCGTGGACAGGACCGGGTACTGGATGACGGCGACCTGTCGGGTCAGCTGGGCGAGCAGCTTGACCGACCGGCGAAGTACGTCATCGAGATCCACTCCGGAATCGAGCACCGAGAGAATGGCGCGACGCTCGGCACCCGACAGCGGTTTGATCTCGCTGATGCGGTCGACGAAGACGCGGTAGCCCTTGTCCGTCGGTACCCGACCAGAACTCGTGTGTGGCTGGGTGATGTACCCCTCGGCCTCGAGGACGGCCATGTCGTTGCGCACCGTCGCGCTCGAGACGCCCAGCTGGTGACGCTCCACCAACGCCTTCGAGCCGATCGGCTCCTGCGTGTCGACGTAATCCGTCACGATCGCGCGCAGGATCTCGAACCGACGATCATCGGTGCTGGACACGCTTTTCACCTCCTGACCACGCTCGCTCTGCCATACAGTGGGTGACGTCCATCTTACGAAACTGCGCTGCAAAGGCCGGACAAGCAATGATCTTCAAGGGGGTGCGCGAGGGCAAGCCCTATCCCGACCACGGTTTGTCGACGCGCGCGTGGGCCAAGATCCCGCCGCGGCAGTTGCGACTCGACGAACTGACGACGGTGACGACGGTGCTCGCGCTCGACAAGCTCCTCAGCGAGGACTCCACTTTCTACGGGGACCTGTTCGCGCACGTCGTGCGCTGGCAGGGCGAGTTGTACCTCGAGGACGGATTGCACCGCGCGGTGCGGTCGGCGCTGCGCAACCGGCACATCATCCATGCCCGCACCCTGGATCTGGACGCGCTGGATCTCCGTTCGGAGGCCACCTCCATCGAGCAACAACTCGGCGACACCGCCGAATTGCCGAAGGCGGAACGTCCGGCCGGCGCCCATCGTCGGCCCACGCCCACCGGTGGCCGGAGCACGGGATGGACCACACCACCGCGCGCGCCCGACCCCAGTTGGAGCAGGCCGGTCGTCGAGTAGGACATGTGACCAGGAACAACATTTCTAAGGTTTGACTAACCTCTCATCGCATCGATAACATTTCGGACACCGACTTCTCACGACCAGCGACGTTCGGGCGACGGTCGGCCATCGGGGGTTCTCGGGCCGAAGGCCGACCAAGCGATCGAGTCCACGTCGTCGGTTACCGATGAAAGGACAACATGATCAAGCTCCTCCGCACCGCGACCATCGCGGTGTTCGCGCTGCTGCTCGGCGTCGGACTGGCCGGCGCGCCTGCCAACGCCGACGTCAACATTCGGGCCGGAAAGGCTGCGGACCTCTCCGTTGCCGCGGCCAACCCGAGCACCGCACAGCTCGAGCGTCAGTACGCCGGATTCTGGAACCCCAACGTTCCGGTGTCCCCGAAGTACGCCGCCAGCTACCGCGGCAACACCCCGAAAGTCCAGCAGCAGATCAACAAGGTGCTGGCCAATTCCCGGACCATGGACTTCTTCTCGATCCAGGGGCGTCTGACCAGCAAGACCATCAACGGCAACCGGATGACCGCGCGCGGCAACGGTGTGATGGCCGGATTCCCGGCGCAGGGCGTCACCATGGAGTACATCCGTGACGGCGGCCTGTGGAAGTTCGACTGGAAGGCCTACTCGCAGAGCAACGGCCTCAAGGGTCTCGACTGGGGCTACTGAGCCGCATCTTCATTGAGTGACAAGGATCTGACATGAGCAAGTTCATCCGTCTGGCCGCGATCGGCTTCTTCGCGCTGCTCCTCGGAGCGGGACTGGCTTCGCCGGCTCAGGCCGACGTCGACATCCGTTCCGGGAAGGCCGCGGATCTCCCCATCCGCTCGGCGAATCCGAGCAACGGTGAGATCGAGCGTTCGTACGCGGCGATGTGGAACCCCAACGTTGCGCTGGCTCCCAAGTACGCAGTCAGCGTTCGGGGCAACACCCCCAAGGTGCAGACCTCGATCCAGAAGGCGATGTCCATGAGCAAGACGATGGACTTCTTCTCCATCAAGGGGCGGGTGACCGGTAAGACGATCAACGGCAACAGCATGACCGTCACCGGCAACGGTGTCATGGCCGGCTACCCGGCGCAGAGCTTCACGTACTACTACGTCCGCGAGGGCGGCATCTGGAAGTACGACTGGAAGGCCAACTGCCGTCCGGGCTGCCAGGGCAATCCCGACTGGGGATACTGATCGGCAACACACGGCGGCCCCTCGCGACGCGAGGGGCCGCCGTGTGCTCTGTGTGGCCACTAACCGGTCTGCTGAGACCTCTGTACAGAGAGATGCACTTTCGATGATCGAAGTGACAGGCTTGTCGAAGTCGTTCGGCAAGAAGGAAGCCGCGAAGGACGTGACGTTCCGGGCCGAACCCGGCGCGCTCACCTATCTTTTGGGACCCAACGGGGCAGGCAAGACCACCGTCCTGCGCATGATCGCGGGCCTCTCGCGCCCGAGCTCGGGCACCATCTCGATCAACGGCTCGCGGTTGCGCGCCCTCCCGGATGTCAAGCGAGAGATCAGCTTCTGCCTCGGCGCCTTCGTCCGCAACCCCAATCACACCGGGCGCCAACACCTTCGCTGGCAAGCGCGGCTCGCGGGCATCGACACCGCCGACGCCGACCGCGTCCTCGAACTGGTGGGTCTGTCCGATGTGGCCAAGCGGCCCACCGGAAAGTACTCCTATGGAATGCTGCAGCGACTGGGGATCGCGACGGCACTGCTCGGCGACCCGCGGACCATCGTCCTCGACGAGCCCGCCAACGGCCTCGATGTCGAGGGAACCCTGTGGCTGCGTGACCTGCTCACCGGCCTCGCCAACGAAGGCAAGTGTCTTCTCGTCGCCTCCCACAGTCTGTCCGAGGTGGAGATCAACGCGTCGTGGGTCATCATCATGGGACAGGGACGCGTGTTGTCCAACACCTCCCGAGACGAGATCGTCGCCGCCGGTACCGAACCACGCAGGCTCGAGTCGGCCTACCTCGACATAACAAGGAACAGTGTGGAATACGCGGGAACAGGGGGCGCACGATGAGTCACCGCGCTCCCGATTCGACAGTCGCGACCGGCATCGAATCGGTGCCCGACGCGCAGCCGACCGACATCGACGCCGCACATTCGGCCACACCCGGTCCGGACGTGGCGCCCCTTCCGCCGGCCACCCGGGTTCGGTCGACAAACGTGCTCACCCGCTCTGCCCGACTCCCCCGCGATCTCGGCCGCGCCGTCGGCAGCGAACTCGCCAAGCTCTCCTGGCGTAGCCCACTCTGGTATGCGATTGTTCCACTGGCCGTTCTGATCCCGACCGCCATCAACTTCGGCATCGCCAAGGCAACCCAGATGGAGGCGATCGACGGCAGCGGCGGTATGGACACCAACAACGCCGGTTACTGGGTGATCGTCTTCTCGACCATCATCATGATGTCGGCACCCGTCTCGTCGTTCTCCAACGAGTTCAAGGACCGCACAGTGGAGATCGTCTGCTCGATCCAACCGCGCCGATGGCTCCTGCCGGTCGCCAAACTGATTGTCTTCGGCACGATTTCGGCGGTGGTCATCGCCGGGACCATCTTCGGAATCCTGTCGGTGTTTCCGCACGTGTTCCCCGAGATCTGGGGACGCGTGGATCTGTGGTCGGCCGCCGGGCTCCGGCAATGGGTGGGCACCGCGTACCTGTCGGTGTTGATCTGCGCACTCGGCCTCGGTTTGGCGGTCCTGCTCCCACGGCCCGGCCTGGTGATCATGGTGATCCTGCTGTGGATCTGGGGTATCGAGAACTTCGTCGGCATGATCCAGGGCGACATCGGGCTCACGTTGCAGAACTACTCGCCGTTCAAGAACGCGACGCTCGGCGTCGGCCAGATCACCTCCATCGAAAGCCCATTCGGCGGACCGAACGGCTCACTCGTCTATTTCTCGATCATCGCCATCGCGATCTTCGTGTTCGGGCTGGTCCGATTGGCCTCGACCGATCTGAAGAGCGAATAGCTGAGGAGCTCACCAATGAAACTGTTCAAACTTGTTGTGGCGTGCGTGTTCACGGTCATCTTCGGACTCGGACTGGCCGCGGCTCCCGCACACGCGGACGTGTCCGTCCGATCCGCCAAGACTGCAGACCTCTACGTCCGCACCGCTGCTCCGGGCAACGCCGAGCTCGAGAAACAGTTCGCCGCACTGTGGAACCCGAACATTCCGATGGCCAACAAGCTCGAGGTGAGCTATCGCGGCAATACACCCAAGGTGCGTGCGCAGGTGCAGAAGGCCCTGGCATACAGCCGGCAGATGGACTTCTTCTCGATCACCGGCCGCTCGATCGGCGCACCGACCATCAACGGCAACCGGATGACCATGACCGGCAGTGTGGTGATGGCAGGCTTCCCGGCCAAGACGTCGCGCTACCACTACATCCGCGACGCCGGACTGTGGAAGATCGACTGGAAGGTCACGTGCCAGGAACTGCAGTGCAACGGCAACCCGGACTTCGGCTACTGATCCGAAGCGCTCGATGGCTGCCCCTGCGACCTGCGGGAATCTGTACGCGGGAGGCTGGTCAGGTGCACAGTGCACTTGGTGGGGTTGGCAGGTACAGCTTTCCTACGGGTGGCGATCGTGTTCGGGACCGTCTGATCGAGGAACTCCACGGCGACGGCCACTGAAACGTTCCCCGACGACGTCGGCGGGTGGGTCGCGGCGACCCGGTGCTCGCGTTTCTCCCATCTGCTCGTAATGCATTGCGCGCAGATGGGAGACATGCGAGCAGATGTCAGTAGCACCGCCGGGTGAGAGGTGTCTGTGCGCGGCCAGCCGAGATGGTGTTCGACACGGCAGTCGAGCCACATCGTCGGTGTGTCGCGATTTCAGAAACCGCGTGTCTGGTCAGAAACCCGTGCGCGCCAGCGGTTTCTGGCGACACCTGCGGTTTCTGGCGACAAGCGCGGTTTCTGCGACGAAGACGACGGGAGGATGGTCGGGATCAGTCCCAGAGGATTCGGCGAATGACCCCGTCGGCAAGCAACCGCCCGGCATCGGTGAGTACGTAGTCGTCGTCGCGCCGGATCAAGAGCCCCTCGCCACACAGGTCGGCAGCCCGACGATCCTCGGCGTCGTCGAGCGCGGTCTGTGGGAGTCCATCGCGGCATCGCGTGGTCAGCATCACGGTTTCGACATGCCGGTCGGCGTCGGCGAGGATCTCTGACTCCGCGCTCGGCAGCCGCCGGCCGCCGAGTGCGTCGGCGTAGCGCGCCGGATGCTTGACGTTCCACCAGCGCACTCCGTTGACGTGGGAATGCGCACCCGGGCCGATCCCCCACCAATCGTGGCTGCGCCAGTACGCGAGATTGTGGCGGCATTCGCCCGCAGCCGACCGCGCCCAGTTCGACACCTCGTACCAGGAGAACCCCGCGTCGGTGAGCCTGCGGTCGAGGATGCGGTAACGGTCGGCGAGTACGTCGTCGTCGGGTGCAGGCATCTCGCCGCGCCGAATTCGCCGCGCCAGCGCCGTGCCATCCTCGACGATCAAGGCGTATGCCGACACATGGTCGACGTCGGCCGCGAGGACCGCGTCGATGCTGGCGTGCAGGTCGGCGTCCGACTCCCCCGGCGTCCCGTAGATCAGGTCCAGGTTGACGTGTGCGAACCCGGCTGCGCGCGCCTCGCGCGCGGCTGCGACGGCCCGCCCCGGCGTGTGCGTGCGGTCGAGCACCGCCAGCACGTGAGCGGCTGCCGACTGCATACCCAGCGAGATCCGGGTGAAACCGGCCGCGCGGAGCCCGTCGAAGAACTCGGGAGAGGTCGACTCCGGATTCGACTCGGTGGTGATCTCCGCGTCGTCGGCGATCTCGAAGTTGTCGCGAACCCGGTCGAGCAGACGACCGAGCCCAGACGCCCCCAGCAGCGACGGCGTTCCGCCACCGACGAAGATCGACGACACCGGCCGAGCCGGACGCAGCAGCGTCGACGCCGCCTCGAGTTCGGCGGCCACCGCGTTGTGCCATGTCTCCGGCGACGACGCGCTGCCGAGTTCACCGGCGGTGTAGGTGTTGAAGTCGCAGTAGCCGCACCGGGTCGCGCAGAAGGGAACGTGCAGGTACAGGCCGAACGGCACGGACCGATCGGCGCTCGCACATGCTCGTGCGATGGCCGGATCCACAACCGGTGGCGACGAGACCTTCACCTGATCCATCATGCCGACCGAACCCGGCAACGGCGTAATCGGCTCGGGAGCCGAGGCCACCGGCGGGAATAGACCGGTGGGAATAGTCGGCGGACCGCACGCCTTGACCCTCATACCTGCATGGATCGACGACCGACCTTTCCATCACAGTGATGGAAAATAACCCCAAGTAGACGAGGCGACCACGAGCGTGGCACTATGGACACCGTGATTTTCCCAGGGGTGTGGCTGGCTGCGCGTCGCCACATTGATTTCAAGCGCGTCTGCAGCGCATTCTGTCGCGTCTAGCGACGTCTCGGCCCTGAGGGATCCCGCATTTCCAGCGGGACGCCGGCACGTAAACCAGCCCGTTCATCGTGCGATACCCGCCGGCCTGTGCGCCGGCACAGGAGATTTCATGACGTCCACAACAGACGCCCCTGCCGTGCCCGAAGAGTCCGCACCCAAGGGGCCCGCGGAGTCGAAGCGGCCCGCACGGACCCCGCGCACCCCGCGTTCGGAAGCCGGCGGCGACGCCCCTCGGCCCGCACGTAAGGCGCGTCCGACCAAGCGCCGCGCGGAAGGCCAGTGGAAGCTGGGCTACCGCGAACCGCTCAATCCCAACGAGCAGGTCAAGAAGGACGACAACCCGCTCAACGTCCGGGCCCGCATCGAGAACATCTACTCCAAGCAGGGGTTCGACTCGATCGACAAGCAGGACCTTCGCGGCCGTATGCGCTGGTGGGGCCTCTACACCCAACGCAAAGAGGGCTACGATGGCACCTGGACGGGTGACGAGAACATCGACATCCTCGAGGACAGCCACTTCATGATGCGCATCCGCTGCGATGCCGGTGCGCTCAATGTCGAGCAGCTCCGCACGCTCGGTCAGATCTCGACCGAGTTCGCGCGCGACACGGCCGACCTGTCCGACCGCGAGAACGTGCAGTACCACTGGATCCGCATCGAAGACGTCCCTACCATCTGGGAACGCATCGAGGGCGTGGGACTCAAGACCACCGAGGCGTGCGGCGACTGCCCGCGCATCATCCTCGGCTCGCCCCTGGCCGGCGACGCCATCGACGAGGTCCTCGACCCCACCCCGGCGATCGACGAGATCGTGCGCCGCTACATCGGCGACCCGCAGTACTCGAACCTGCCCCGCAAGTTCAAGACCGCCATCTCCGGCCTGCAGGACGTCTCACACGAGACCAACGACATCGCCTTCATCGGCGTCAACCATCCCGAGCACGGCCCCGGTTTGGACCTCTGGGTCGGCGGTGGCCTGTCCACCAACCCGATGCTCGCCCAGCGGGTCGGCGCCTGGATCCCGCTCGACGAGGTGCCCGACGTGTGGGAAGGCGTCGTCTCGATCTTCCGTGACTACGGTTACCGCCGCCTGCGCGCCAAGGCACGCCTGAAGTTCCTGATCAAAGATTGGGGCATCGAGAAGTTCCGCCAGGTACTCGAGGACGAATACCTGGGTCGCAAGCTGATCGACGGTCCGGCACCCGAGCCACTGACCCAGCCGCGCGACCACGTCGGTGTGCAGAAGCTCAAGAACGGGCTCAACTCGGTCGGCTTCGCCGCGATCGCCGGGCGCGTCACCGGCACCAAGCTGACCGCCGTCGCCGACGCGGCCGAGCGCATCGGCTCCGATCGCATCCGCTTCACGCCGTACCAGAAACTCGTGGTCCTCGACGTCGCCGACGACAAGGTGGAGCAGCTCATCGCCGAACTGGCTCCGCTCGGACTGCAGGCGCGCGCCTCCAATTGGCGACGAAACCTCATGGCCTGCAGCGGCATCGAGTTCTGCAAGCTGTCCTTCGTGGAGACCCGGAAACGGTCGCAGGTGCTCGTGCCAGAGCTCGAGGAGCGCCTCGCCGACATCAATTCAGGTCTCGACGTCCCGATCACCGTCAACATCAACGGCTGCCCGAACTCCTGCGCGCGATCGCAGATCGCCGACATCGGCTTCAAGGGACAGCTCGTCGAGGACGGCAACGGCGGGCAGACCGAGGGCTTCCAGGTTCATCTCGGCGGCAGTCTCGGCCAGGACGCCGGCTTCGGCCGCAAGCTGCGCCAGCACAAGGTGAACTCGACCGAACTCGGCGACTACATCGAACGCGTCGTCCGCAACTTCGTGGACCAGCGCAACGACGGAGAACGGTTCGCGCAGTGGGCCGTTCGTGCCGACGAGGAGGCACTGCGATGAGCACGTCCACCGCCACGCCAACGGCCACCGGCCGACGTTTCGACGAGCACGAATTGCGCGCGATCGCCGAGCGCGGAGCCGCCGACCTCGGGCCGGACGCGACGCCCGCCGAGCTGTTCGCCTGGACCGCGGAGAGCTTCGGCGACAACTTCGTCGTGGCCTCCAACATGCAGGACGCCGCACTCGTCGACCTCGCCGTCAAGCACATCGACAGTGAGCTGATCGGTGGCGATCCGGTCAAGGTGCTGTTCCTCGACACCGGCTATCACTTCGCCGAGACGATCGGCACCCGAGATGCCGTGGAGCAAGTGTATGGCGTCGAGATGGTCAACCTGACACCCGAGCGTTCGGTTGCCGAGCAGGACGAACTGTTGGGCCGCAACCTGTTTGCCCGCGACCCGGGTGAGTGCTGCCGGCTGCGTAAGGTGGTGCCCCTCAAGGCCGGCCTGCAGCGGTTCGACGCGTGGGTCACCGGCATCCGCCGCGTGGAGGCGCCGACGCGGGCCAACGCACCGTTGATCTCCTTCGACGAGGGCTTCGGGTTGGTCAAGATCAACCCGATCGCACCGTGGTCAGACGAGACCATGCAGGACTACATCGACACCCACGGCGTTCTCGTCAATCCCCTTGTCGACGAAGGCTATCCATCCATCGGCTGCGCCCCCTGCACGGCCAAACCAGAACCCGGATCCGATCCGCGCAGTGGCCGTTGGGCCGGTCGCGCCAAGACAGAATGTGGGCTGCACGCATGACCATCACCGAGACCCCGCGCGAGATCGTCGAATCCGACGACTTCACCACCCTCGACGCACTCGAGTCCGAGGCCATTCACATCTTCCGTGAGGTTGCCGGCGAGTTCGAACGTCCGGTCATCCTGTTCTCCGGCGGCAAGGACTCCACCGTGCTGTTGCACGTGGCACTGAAGGCCTTCTGGCCTGCTCCTCTGCCGTTCGCGCTGCTGCACGTCGACACCGGACACAACCTGCCCGAGGTGCTCGAGTTCCGCGACCAGGTCGTCGAGCGTCACAATCTTCGCCTGCATGTCGCGTCCGTGGAGGACTACCTCGCCGACGGGCGTCTCACCGAACGCCCCGACGGCGTCCGCAACCCGCTGCAGACCATTCCCCTGCTCGACGCGATCACCGAGAACCGCTTCGACGCGGTCTTCGGCGGCGGCCGTCGCGACGAGGAGCGCTCGCGCGCCAAGGAGCGTATCTTCTCCCTGCGCAACGCCTTCGGCCAGTGGGACCCCAAGCGTCAGCGGCCCGAACTGTGGAACCTCTACAACGGACGTCACGCCGCCGGCGAGCACGTACGCGTGTTCCCGCTGTCCAACTGGACCGAACTCGACATCTGGCGTTACATCGCTCGCGAGCAGGTGCTGTTGGCGTCGATCTACTACTCCCACAAGCGCGACGTGTTCCAGCGCGACGGCATGTGGATGACTCCCGGCGTCTGGGGCGGCCCCCGCGAAGGTGAGGAACTGCAACGACTCTCGGTGCGCTACCGCACCGTCGGCGACGGCTCGACGACCGGCGCGGTGCTGTCGGAGGCCGCCGATGACGAGGCCATCCTGGCCGAGGTCGCCGCATCACGACTGACCGAACGAGGCGCCACCCGTGGCGATGACCGGGTCTCCGAGGCCGCCATGGAAGACCGCAAGCGCGAAGGATATTTCTGAGATGAAGCACGTTCCAGATCTGCTGCGGATCGCCACGGCGGGCAGCGTCGACGACGGAAAGTCGACCCTCGTCGGTCGCCTGCTCTACGACACCAAGTCCGTTCTCGCCGATCAGATCGACGCCGTCACCAAGGCATCGGTGGACCGCGGCCTCGCGACCCCCGATCTCTCGCTGCTCGTCGACGGCCTTCGCGCCGAGCGCGAGCAGGGCATCACCATCGACGTCGCCTACCGCTACTTCGCAACGCCCGCACGGTCATTCGTGCTCGCCGACACGCCCGGGCA
Organism: Gordonia sp. NPDC003422; assembly: GCF_053588675.1. Classification (NCBI taxonomy): domain Bacteria; kingdom Bacillati; phylum Actinomycetota; class Actinomycetes; order Mycobacteriales; family Gordoniaceae; genus Gordonia; species Gordonia sp. NPDC003422. The sequence goes on along the minus strand of NZ_JBSFQL010000014.1, from coordinate 97,249 downwards.
TGTGCAGTACACCCGCAACACGGTGTCCGGTGCGTCCACCGCGCAACTCGTCATGCTCCTCGTCGATGCGCGCAATGGTGTTGTGGCCCAGACCCGTCGGCACGCGGCCGTGATGTCACTGCTCGGTGTGCCCCAGCTCGTCCTCGCGGTGAACAAGATCGACCTCGTCGACAATGCAGCGACTGTGTTCGCCGAGATCTCCGCCGAGTTCGCCGAGTTGACCCATTCGCTGGGCTGGTCGGCTCAGCAGGTGCAGGCGATCCCGGTTTCCGCGCTGCACGGCGACAATGTCGCCACCCGCTCGGAGAACACGCCGTACTACGACGGGCCGACGCTCATCGAGCACCTCGAGAACGTGCCGAACGTGACCGATCGCGAACCCGTCGGCCTGCGTTTCCCCGTCCAGTACGTCATCCGGCCGCGCACCCCCGAATACCCGGACTACCGCGGCTATGCGGGACAGATCGCTGCCGGACGAGTGTCGGTCGGCGACGAGGTCGTCGTACTTCCGTCCGGCCGCCGGACCACCGTCAGCCAGATCGACACGGCCGACGGTCAACTCGCCACCGCGCATACCGGACGCAGCGTCACGCTGCTGCTCGCCGATGACGTCGACATCTCGCGTGGCGACGTCATCGCCGCCACGGGCGACGCTCCCGAACCGGTTCAGCAGTTCACCGCGACCGTGTGCTGGCTCGCCGAGAAGCCGCTGCGGCCGGGCGCACGCCTGCTGCTCAAGCACGGCACCAAGACCACGCAGGCCATCGTCGGTGCGCTCGACGCGCTGTTCGACGAGCAGAACCTGGCGTTGGTCGAGGCACCGGAGTCGGTGGAGCTCAACCAGATCGTGCGGATCTCGGTCCAGACCGCCGAGCCGATTCCGGCCGACGACTACCAGATCAATCGCGAGTCGGGCAGCTTCTTGCTGATCGATCCGCAGGGCGGCAACACCCTCGCGGCCGGCCTGGTCGGCGACGCACTTGCGCCGCTGCATCTCAAAGAGCTGGTGTGACAACCACTCTCGTACTCGTCGCGCACGGCAGCCGGGATCCGCGATTCGCGGATACCGCGCGCCGTGTGCGTGCGGCGGTGGCCGACCGGCTCCCCGGTGTGCGGGTTCGCTTGTCCTACCTCGACCTCAACGAACCTCGCGTCGAGGAGGTGCTGGCGTCATCCGGGCCCGCACCCGTGGTGGTCCCGCTCCTGCTGGCCGCGGGCTACCACAGCAAGACCGACCTCCCCGCCATCATCGGTGAGCACCGCCCCGGCGCCCGGCAAACCGACGTGATCGGCTCGCGCACAATGACTTCCGTCCTGGAACAGCGTCTTCGTGAGGCGGGGATGTCGCGACGCGACGGCGTGATCCTGTGCGCGGTGGGGTCATCGGACCCGACCGCCGATCGCCACGTGCGCCGTCGCGCAATCGAATTGTCCACCCGGTTGCACCGACCGGTCGAAACCGTGTTTGCCACCAAACTGGGTCCCAACCAGCGCGCATTGCACACCGCAGTTCGGCGGCTACGTGCCGGCGGCGCGTGTCGTATCGCCCTCAGCCCGTACTTCCTGTCGGCCGGCCTGCTGACCGAGCGCGTCGAACGCGCCCTCGACACGATCGTGTCCGACGCGGTCGTCGCCGGACCCCTCGGCACCCACGTCGACGTCGTGGATGCGGTCGTGTCGCTCTACCGCGGGGCCACCCTCGACACCCCGCTCGTACACCAAACCTGACCGTCGAACGTGCGTCGCGGATCGTTGACCGTGCGCCGGAAATCGTTGACCGTGCATCGTGTTCCGTTGACGGTGCACGCAATCCACGTTTCGCCAACTCCAAGAGGCACGGTCGACGATTCGAGACGCACGGTCAACGCCAGTTCAGACTCCCGCCGCGCTGAGTGCAGCCACCTTCGTCGCGCGGGCGTAGATCTCTTCGCCCGGTTGCAGATCCAGGGCATTGGCGTCGCCACGGGTGATCTGCGCCTGGAATTCGTCGCCGGTCGCAGCGGCCACCAACTCGACCCGGGTCTCGAATCCCAGTGCGACGACACGCTGCACAGTCGCCTTGATGACACCGGTGTCCAGCGCCGGATCGGCTGCGGGCAACGCCAGCTCCGGACGGCGACCGATGCGAATGTCGTGCGGCCGCACCAGTTCTCCGTTGAGGCGAACCGTGGAGCCGAGGAACGACGCGACGAACTCGTTGATCGGGCGGTCGTAGAGATCCTCCGGTGAACCGATCTGCTCGATCCGGCCCTTGTTGAGCACTGCGATGCTGTCGCTGACGTCGAGCGCTTCCTGCTGGTCGTGCGTCACGAGCACCGTGGTGACGTGCACCTCGTCGTGCAGCCGACGCAGCCATTTGCGCAGATCCTCGCGAACCTTCGCGTCGAGAGCACCGAACGGCTCGTCGAGCAGGAGCACCTGCGGGTCGACGGCCAGCGCGCGTGCCAGCGCCATGCGCTGCCGCTGTCCACCGGAAAGTTGTGCCGGATAACGCTTCTGGAAGCCGGTCAGACCGACGATCTCCAGCAACTCATCGACCTTGGCGTCGATCTGTTCCTTGGGACGCTTGCGGACCTTGAGCCCGAACGCCACATTGTCGCGCACGTTGAGGTGCTTGAACGCGGCGTAGTGCTGGAAGACGAATCCGATGTCGCGCTTCTGCGGCGCCAGACCCGACACGTCGCTGCCGCTGATGATGACGGTGCCCGAATCGAGACTGTCCAGGCCGGCGATGGCCCGCAGCAGCGTCGACTTGCCGGATCCCGACGGACCCAGCAACGACGTCAACGACCCGTCGGGAATCTCGATCGATACGTCGTCGAGGGCGGCGAAGTCGCCGTAGCGCTTGTTGGCACCGATAACCGAGATCGACATGTCAGACGCCTTCCTTGTGTTCGATGAGCTGCCGCGCATCAACGGATTGAGGACCGTGCGGGACGGTCAGTTCGAGTTCGTCGAGGTCGAGGTCGTCGTCGGCCTCCTCGGCGGATTTCTCTGTGTAGGACTGACTGGCGCGGTCGTAGCGGCCCTTGACACGACGCTCGATGAGCGACATCGCGACCAGGACGAGGATCGCCACCAGCATCAGGAGTGTTGCGGCCGCATACGCGCCGTACTCGTTGTAATCGTCGGTGTATCGCGAGTGGACCAGCAGCGTCAGCGTCTGCGAGATGCCCGGGTAGTTCGACGACACCATCGTCACCGCTCCGTACTCACCGAGCGAGCGGGCGACGGTCAGCACCACGCCGTAGGTGAGACCCCAGCGGATCGCCGGAAGGGTGATCCGGCTGAAGGTCTGCCACCCGTTGGCGCCGAGGGTGGCGGCCGCCTGCTCCTGCTCGGTACCGATCTCGTGCAAGACCGGTTCCACCTCGCGCACCACGAACGGCAACGTCACGAACAACGTGGCCAGGACGAGGCCGGGGAATCCGAAGATGATCCGGAATCCGGTGCTCTCGATTCCGCCGAACCATCCGCCGTAACCCCACAACATGATGAGCGCGACGCCGACCACAACCGGAGACACCGCGAACGGCAGGTCGACGACGGACTGCAGGAACGACTTTCCTGGGAAGCGTCCTCGCACCAGGGCCAGCGCCGTGGCGACACCGAAGATCACGTTGAGCGGCACCACGATGGCCACGATCAGCAAGCTCAGCTGCAACGCGGAAATCGCCGCGGGCGTGGTGATCCACTCCCAGAACTGCCCGAGGCCATGCTCGAACGAACGCCAGAAGATCAACGCCACCGGCACGACGAGCAGCACGAACAGGTAGATCAGCGCAATGGTGCGCAGCGTGTAGCGCGTGAACGGCGAAATCCTCACTGGTCATTCTCCTCTCGCACCGACTGCCGACGACCGGCCAGCCGCAGGACGAACAGCGTGACGAACGCGATGGCCAGCAGGGCCACCGAGACGGCTGCCGCGTTGACCGGTTCGTCGACCTCGATCTGCTGCTGGATGTACTGCGAGGCCACCTGCGTCTCGCCGGGAATGTTGCCGCCGATCAAGACGACCGAACCGAACTCGCCGATGGCGCGGGTGAACGCCAGACCGGCGCCGGTGAGGATGGCGGGCAGCAGCGCCGGCAGCACGATCTTGGTGAAGGTCACGAAGTTGCTGGCGCCGAGCACGGCCGCCGCCTCTTCCACGTCCTTGTCGAGCTCGAGCAGCACGGGCTGCACCTGGCGCACGACGAACGGGAGCGTCACGAAGGTGAGGGCAATAGCCAGCGCCGGCTGGGTGGCGTTGAGGTGGATGTCGATCGGGCTGTTGGGGCCGTAGAGCGACAGCAGCACCAGGCTCGCGACGATGGTGGGCAACGCGAACGGGAGGTCGATGATCGAGTTGACAAAACCCTTGCCCCAGAAGTCGTCGCGCACGAGCACCCAGGCGATGATGGTGCCGAAGACGACGTTGATCAGGGCCACGACGATCGACACCAGCACCGTGATGCGCAGCGCATCCAGTGCGGCCGGGTCGGTGACGGCATCGGCGAAGCCGCTCCACCCGTCGTCGAAGGACTGCACGGTGATGGCCGCGAGCGGCAGCAGCACGATGACGCTCAACCAGAGCCAGGCCACACCGATCTGCAGCGGTGACACACCACTGAAGGTCTTGGACCGGCCCAGGAATCCACCGGGCGGAGCAGACTCCGACCGATCCGGACCGGCGGGCGCCGGTTCTTGCACGGGTGCACTCATTGCTGTCCTCCCGACTTGTAGATCTCGGTGATCTCGCCCGACTTGGAGTCGAAGAGCACCTTGTCGACGGCCTTCCAGCCGGTCAGCTTCTTGCCCTTGTCGTCGACGGGGGCGGTTTCGCCGAGGACCGCACCGAGGTCCTTGATGGTCCAGAGCTTGGCGATGTCACCGGGGAACAGCGGTTTGGTCGACGCGATGACCTCGGGCAGCACCGGACGGAAGCCCTGCTCGGCCCAGATGCGCTGCGCCTGCGGCGTGAACAGGAACTGCAGGAAGGCGTTGGCCCCGGCACGGTCTTCGGTGGTGTTGACCACGGCGACCGGGTTCTCGATCTTGAACGTCTGCGGCGGGATCACATAGTCGACCTGGTTGTCGGGCGCGGCGGTCGCGTTGGCCCGATTGAGCATGATCGCCTCGTTCTCGTAGCTGATCAGGACATCGCCCTGCCCCTGCTCGAAAGCGGTGGTCGCCTCACGACCGGACTTCGGCTGCACCTTGATGTGATCGCGTACAAGGGCCGAGATGTAGTCCAGGCCGGCGTCGATGTTCTGACCACCATTGCTCTTGGCCGCGAACGGAGCGAGCAGATTCCACTTCGCCGACCCGGAGCTGCCCGGGTTCGGGGTCACCACCTCGACACCCGCCTTGAGCAGGTCGTCCCAGTCGTGGATGTTCTTGGGGTTGCCCTTGCGCACCACGAGCGCGACCACCGAGCCGAACGGCGTGCTGTTGTTGGGTGCGGCCTTCTTCCAGTCCTCGTCGACCAGGCCGGCCTTGACGAGCCGGGTGATGTCGGGTTCGACGGAGAAGTTCACCACGTCGGCCGGCACGTGTCGGGCCACCTTGCGCGACTGGTCGCCCGATGCACCGTAGGACGCGGAGAAGCCGATGTCGGCGCCCTCCGGCGTCGCCCGGAATGCGGGGATGACGTGATCGAAACCTGGCTTGGGGACCGCGTAGGCGACCAGGTTCAGGTGACGACTTCCACTGGAGATGTCGACGCCGCCCGGCTCGTCGGTCGAGCCTCCGCCGCAGGCGGACACAAGCGTCGCGATCGTGGCCAACGCCACCGAACCGAGCACGATACTGCGCCATCGATGGCGCGCCTGACCCCGCCTGTGACCGGTCATCGGCCCCCTCCTCACCACGCCCGTCGTCCGGGCTCACGCTTGTTTGACCGGATAACGCTAACGCCGGCGAGGAGCTACTCGGCACGTTGAATCTGGGGTGATCGGAAAGGGCGTCCGAGTGTGTTAGCGGGTGAGGAACCAGGCCAGAACGACCAGGATGACCAGCGCGATCAGTGCGAGGGTTACGCGAGAACGGATCACGGCCTACAACCCGGTTCCGTCGTCGTCGGCGAAGCGGCGGCGGTCGAGCACCGACAGCACGCCCTCGACCAGCAGGTTCAGCACGATTGCGGTGACGATTGCGACCGGTACGACCACCGCGAGAGTGACCAGGAGTTGCGGAACGAACGAGAGTCCGGTGAGCCATTCCTCCACGCCATCCCACCAGGTAAAGAAGGACGACACCGGTTTCACCTCACCCATCGCGGCGACTGGCCGACTTTTGTTCAACGTGATTGCAAACCCGGGAGCCTGTACCCCACGTCGAGTGGCGGCAACTCGGGTCGATCGCAATGATATAGCCATGACAGCGACTGACGATTCCACCGTAACCGAGTTGCCGGGCTCCACGAAGTCCGTGGAGGACGTCACCGGGTCGTCGCTGCATGCTGCGGGCGCGCAAACCCACGCCCATCACGGTGCTCCGTCGAGCGCGTTCCCGCCGATCGGCGACTACGCCTTTCTGTCCGACACCGAGACCAACTGCCTCATCGCGCGCGATGGTTCGGTGGAGTGGATGTGCGTGCCGCGCCCGGATTCGCCGAGCATCTTCGGCGCGGTTCTCGATCGCAGTGCCGGTCATTTCCGGTTGGCACCCTATGGCGTCAACGTCCCGGTGGATCGCCGCTACCTCCCGGGCAGCCTCATGGTGGAGACGACCTGGCAGACCGACACCGGTTGGATCGTGGTGCGTGACGCCCTCGTGATGGGTCCGTGGCACGACAACGACAAGCGGTCCACCACCCATCGTCGGACGCCTACCGACTGGGATGCCGAACACATCTTGTTGCGGACCGTGCGGTGCGTGTCCGGGACGGTCGAGTTGTCGATGAGTTGCGAGCCGGCCTTCGACTACAACCGCGCGCTGACCAATTGGGAGTACTCCGGCCCGGCCTACGGCGAGGCGATCGCCACCGCCTTCAAGACGGATGCCAAGACGCCTACGTTGAAACTGACCACCGATCTCCGGCTGGGTCTGGAAGGCCGCGAGGCCCGTGCGCGAACTCGCCTTGTGGAGGGCGACGACCGGTTTGTCGCGCTCAGCTGGTCGAAGCAGCCCGCCCCACAGAACTTCGAGGAGGCCGCCCAGAAGATGTGGGCGACGTCGGAGTGCTGGCGGCAGTGGATCAACATCGGCTCCTTCCCCGACCATCCCTGGCGCACGCACCTCCAGCGTTCGGCGTTGACGCTCAAGGGACTCACCTATTCCCCGACCGGCGCGCTGCTCGCGGCAGCGACTACGTCGCTTCCGGAAACCCCTCAGGGTGAACGCAATTGGGACTACCGGTACGCGTGGGTCCGTGACTCGACCTTCGCGCTGTGGGGCCTGTACACGCTGGGTCTCGACCGCGAGGCCGACGACTTCTTCTCCTTCATCGCCGACGTCTCCGGCATCACCAACGGCGAACACCATCCGTTGCAGGTCATGTACGGCGTCGGCGGTGAGCGCACGCTCGAGGAAGAAGAACTCACCCACTTGTCCGGATACGACGGCGCGAGCCCGGTGCGCATCGGCAATGGCGCGTACAACCAAGCGCAACACGATATCTGGGGCACCATGCTCGACTCGGTGTACCTCAACACCAAGTCCAGCCAGTCGGTGCCCGAAACACTGTGGCCGGTTCTGAAGGCACAGGTCGAAGAGGCCATCAAGAACTGGCAGAAGCCGGACCGCGGCATCTGGGAAGTACGTGGCGAGCCACAGCATTTCACCTCGTCGAAGGTCATGTGCTGGGTTGCCCTCGATCGCGGGTCACGCCTCGCGACGATGCACGGCGAGAAGAAGTATGCGCGCGAGTGGGCCGCGATCGCCGATGAGATCAAAGACGACATCCTCACCCACGGAGTCAACGAGCGTGGCGTGTTCACGCAACGCTACGGAAACGATGCCCTCGACGCGTCACTGTTGCTGGTTCCCCTGCTCCGCTTCCTTCCCTCCGACGATCATCGTGTCCGCGCAACGGTTCTCGCCATCGCCGACGAACTCACCGTCAACGGGCTCGTGCTCCGCTACAAGGTCGAGGAGACCGACGACGGACTCAGCGGCGAGGAGGGCAGCTTCACGATCTGCTCCTTCTGGCTCGTGTCCGCGCTGGTCGAGATCGGCGAGCTCGACAGCGCGAAGACGTTGTGCGAGAGGCTGTTGTCGTACTCGAGTCCGTTGAAGCTGTATGCGGAGGAGATCGACGCCGAGACCGGCCAGCACCTCGGGAACTTCCCGCAGGCCTTCACCCACCTCGCACTCATCAACGCGGTCATGCACGTCATCCGCGCCGAAGAAGCATCCCACTACGGACAGTTCCAGCCGGCCAATCACTGATCCGGGGAGTCGGGTCACGAGGCCCCATCTGTGCCTCGCCTCCCGCCGCTCCCTGAGGTGCGAGCGAAGCGAGCCTCGAAGGGCGCTGGTGAGCCGACAATGCCATCTCACCAGGGGCTTCGAGGCTCGCAGGCTCGCACCTAGTGTCCCGCGCCGTTAATTCGTTGAATTAGTCGAGCGATCGAGCTGAGGATGTCTTCAGCGGTCTTGGTCCAGATGAACGGTTTGGGGTGGGTGTTCCAGTCGGCGACCCAGGCCCTGATGTCGCGTTCGAGAGCGTGGACGCTGTGGTGGTCGCCGCGTTCGAGGAGTTCACGGGTGAGTTCGGCAAACCAGCGTTCGACCTGGTTGATCCAGCTGGAGTAGGTCGGGGTGAAGTGGATGTGGAAGCGGGGGTGACGCTCGAGCCAGGACTGCACGATCGGCGTTTTGTGGGTGCCGTAGCTATCGGCGACCAGATGCACGTCAAGGTCGGCGGGCACCTGTTTGTCGATGTGGCGCAAGAACTCTCGGAAGTCGACGGCGCGGTGGTGGCGGTGCATCTGGGTTATCACGGTGCCATCGACAATGTTGAACGCCGCGAACAGACTTGAGGTGCCGTGCCGCACATAGTCGTGGGTGCGTTTCTCGGGCATCCCCGGCATCATCGGGAACGCGGGCTGACTGCGTGCCAGGGCTTGAATCTGGCTTTTCTCATCGACGCACAACACGACGGCCGCCTCGGGCGGATCGAGGTAGAGGCCGACGATGTCATAAACCTTCTCGGTGAACAACGGATCATTCGACAATTTGTAGTGGTCGGCCCGATGAGGTTGCAGACCAAATGCTTTCCACACCCGGCCGATCGTCGACTTACTCAGCCCGGAACGCTCGGCCATCTTCGCCCGCGACCAATGCGTCGCGTTGGTCGGTGTCTGTTCCAGCGTGGTGACCACCACGTCCTCAATCTTCTCCGTAGCGATCGACGCCGGCCGTCCCGGACGCGGATCATCGACCAGGCCGTCGAGCCTCGATTCGACGAACCGCCGCCGCCATTTTCCCACCGTCGGCTGAGTCACCCGCTCACGGTCAGCAACATCCTTGTTGGTCAACCCTTCGGCGCAGCCCAACACAATCCGTGCTCGTAACGCCAACGCCTGACTGGACTTTGGGCGCCGAGCCCATCGCGTCAACGTGACCCGCTCATCCTCGGTCAACACCAGTTCGGCCTTCGGCCGTCCACCTGCCATACCCCAGGATCCCACGTCAGACTGGCCGTGAACGGCTGCGGCAGGCCGACGTAACAGTTATGTAATCAATTTAAGGCGCGGGACACTAGCCGGCGGAGACGGACTCAGCGCACTCGCTGCAGGCTGTCAGACGGTCAAGCCCCGACGCTCGAGAAGCGGAGCGATCTGCGCCTTTCGACCGATCAAAACCTCGTGTGCGACAAGCGGATCCACGCTGTCCCCGCGCGACAATGTCGCGTCGGCGAAGCGTCGACCGTTCTCGCGTTCGAGCCCGCCTTCGGCGAGGAACCACTGCTCGGTTTCGGCGTCGAGCACCTCCGACCAGATGTAGGAGTAATAGCCCGCCGAATAGCCGCCGCCGAAGATGTGGTTGAAGTAGGCGCTGCGATAGCGCGGCGGAATCAGCTCGGTCGCAAGGCCTGCGTCGATCAACGCCTGCTTTTCGAAGGCCTCCACGTCATCGACAGCCTGGGCCTCGTCTTCCGTCAGCCGATGCCAGGCGAGATCGAGTGCCGACGCCGCGAGATATTCGATGGTGCCATGGGCACTTTCGGCTGACGCCGATGCCCGGGCCGCGTCGGCGAGTTCGGCCGGGATCGGCTCGCCGGTCTCGCGGTGGCGCGCATAGTTGGCGAGGACGTCAGGATGCAGTGCCCACATCTCGTTGACCTGCGACGGGAATTCGACGAAATCACGGGGCACCGACGTACCGGACTGTGACGGATAGTCCACCGCCGACAACAATCCGTGCAGGGCATGTCCGAACTCGTGGAACAGTGTGGTGAGCTGATCCATGGTCAGCAGACATTGTTCTCCCGCATCGGGTTTCGTCAGATTCAGCACGTTGACGATGACGGGACGCTGCGCCAACACCTCCGACTGGTCGACGATGTTGCTCATCCAGGCGCCGCCACGCTTCGACGACCGCGCGTAGAAGTCGCCGAGGAACAACCCGATGCCGGTGCCGCTGTCGTCGAAAACCTCCCAGATGCGCGCGTCCGGGTGGTAACCGGCCAGGTCGGTGCGCTCGGTGAAGCGCAGTCCGTAGAGTTTTCCGGCCGCGTAGAACACACCACGCTCGAGTACCGCATTCAGTTCGCAATAGTCGGCAAAGTCGTCGAGCGCAACGGTCGAGGTCGTCCGCTTCTCGCGGGCGAGCCAGTAACTGTAGTCGGCGGCGCCGACGTCGGCGCCTGCGGCGAACTCGGTGAGCCGCGTCAACTCCCGGCCACCGGCGCGCATCGCCGAAACGGCCAACTCTCCCAACAGTTCGTCCACGGCCGCGGGATCGGGTGCGGTCTGCTCGGCGATGACGTACTCGGCATGGTCGCGGTAGCCGAGCAATGCGGCCCGACGCGCCCGCAGTCGGACGATCTCCAACACGAGTTCAGTTGTGTCGTGGTCGTTTCCACGAGAGCAGCGAGCCACCGACGCATCGAAGACCCGCTGCCGAACCCCTGCATCCGACAGCATTTCCACCGCGGACTGGCTCGTCGGCAGTTCGAGTGCGATGAGGTAGCCGGAGTCGTGCCCGGCGTCCGCAGCCGCCCGTCGCGCAGCGGCGATCTCACCCTTCGACATGCCGTCCAACTGCGATACGTCGTCGACGAGGACCGCCGAGGCGTTGGTGTCGTCGAGAATCTTCTGGGAGAAGGTGGTGGTGAGATAGGCCAGGCGGGAGGCGATTTGACGCATCTCGGCCTGTTCGTCGGGCCCCAGTGCGGCGCCCGCACGCACCGCTTCGCGGTAGCGCTTGTCCAGCAGCCGCCGCTGCGACTCGGTCAGTTCGAGTTGCTCCGCGCGCCCATACAGATCCGAGATCCGCTCGAACAGCACCGGATTCATCGCGATCGTGTTCTCGTGATCGGTCAGCTCTGTCGAGAGCTGCTGCGAGATCGTGTTTCGCTGCGGATTGGTGTCGGGGCCGACGAGATTGAAGAAGGTTCCGCTCGCCCGGGCGAGATCCCGGCCCGAGAGTTCCAGCGCCTCAATGGTGTTCGCAAAGGTCGCCGCACGGGTATCGGCGGCGATCGCCTCGACCTCCCGAAGCTGTTCGGCCATCGCCGTGGCAAATGCGGGCAAGAAGTCATCGTCGGAGATCGACGCGAAATCCGGCAGCCCGTAGGGCAGATCACTCTCGGCCAGCACAGGATTGATCGAATCCGCCGACATCACTTCCCCTTTGGTTTGTCACCCACCGCGTCGGTGGACAGCGCCGCGACGAACGCCTCCTGCGGCACGTCGACCCGCCCGATGGTCTTCATCCGCTTCTTGCCTTCCTTCTGCTTCTCGAGCAGTTTGCGCTTACGGCTGATGTCGCCGCCGTAACACTTGGCGAGGACATCCTTGCGGATGGCCCGAATGTTCTCGCGCGCAATGATCTTGGAGCCGATCGCCGCCTGCACCGGCACCTCGAACTGCTGGCGCGGGATCAGTTCCTTGAGCTTGGTCGCCATCTTGTTGCCGTAGGTGTAGGCGGCTTCCCGGTGCACGATCGCACTGAATGCGTCGACCGCCTCGCCCTGCAGCAAGATGTCGACCTTCACGAGATCGGCCTCTTGCTCGCCCGCCTCCTCGTAGTCGAGGCTGGCGTAGCCGCGGGTGCGGGATTTCAGCGCGTCGAAGAAGTCGAAGATGATCTCCGCGAGCGGCAGCGTGTACCGCAGTTCGACGCGGGTCTCGGACAGATAGTCCATGCCACCGAGCTCACCGCGCCGGGACTGGCACAGCTCCATGATGGCGCCGATGAACTCACTGGGCGCGATGACCGTCGTCTTCACGATCGGCTCGAAGATGTTGCGGGTCTTGCCCTCCGGCCAGTCCGACGGGTTGGTGACGACGTGCTCGCTGCCGTCCTCCATCACGACGCGATACACGACGTTGGGGGCGGTGGAGATGAGGTCGAGCCCGAATTCGCGCTCGAGCCGTTCACGCGTGATCTCCATGTGCAGCAGCCCGAGGAAGCCGCAGCGGAATCCGAAGCCGAGCGCCACCGACGTCTCCGGTTCGTAGGTGAGCGCGGCATCGTTGAGTTGCAGTTTGTCCAGTGCCTCGCGCAACACCGGGTAGTCGGAGCCGTCCACGGGGTACAAGCCCGAATAGACCATCGGCCGTGGCTCGCGGTAGCCGGTGAGCGCTTGGGTCGCACCGTTGCGCGCGGTCGTCACGGTGTCGCCGACCTTGGACTGCCGCACATCCTTCACGCCGGTGATGAGGTAACCGACCTCCCCGACACCGAGACCCTTGGACGGCTTCGGCTCGGGCGAGACGATGCCGACCTCGAGGAGTTCATGGGTCGCGCCGGTGGACATCATGGCGATCTTCTCGCGCGGCACGATCCTGCCGTCCACCACACGCACGTAGGTGACCACGCCGCGGTAGGTGTCGTAGACCGAGTCGAAGATCATCGCCCGCGCCGGAGCATCCGGATCGCCCTCGGGGGCGGGCACCAGCTTGATCACCTCGTCGAGCAGTTCGGTGACGCCGGCACCGGTCTTACCCGACACCCGCAGCACGTCGTCCGGTTCGCAGCCCACGATGTGCGCGATCTCGGCGGCGTAGCGGTCGGGGTCGGCGGCGGGAAGGTCGATCTTGTTCAGCACCGGGATGATGGTGAGATCGTTTTCCATGGCGAGGTACAGGTTCGCCAGCGTCTGAGCCTCGATCCCCTGCGCCGCGTCGACCAGTAGCACCGCGCCCTCGCACGCCTCCAGTGCCCGCGATACCTCGTAGGTGAAGTCGACGTGGCCGGGGGTGTCGATCAGGTGCAGGACGTAGTCGGTGTCCCCAACCTTCCAGGGCAGCCGCACGTTCTGTGCCTTGATGGTGATGCCGCGCTCGCGTTCGATGTCCATGCGATCGAGGTACTGCGCACGCATCTGGCGCTCTTCGACGACGCCGGTGAGCTGCAACATCCGATCGGCCAGGGTCGATTTCCCATGGTCGATGTGGGCAATGATGCAGAAGTTCCGAATCCGGGCCGGATCGGTGAAGGTGGTATCGGCGAAGCTAATCGTCAACTCTCCTCGATAAGGACGCTGCGCTGGACAAAACGCTGCGGTCGGGCGTCGGTGTCCATTTTCTCATGAGTACCCCGACCGCCCACGACCGAGGCTTTTCACCGCGCTCGACCCGACTACTGTGACCAGCGTGCCAGAGAACACCAGCGTCGAGTCCGTGGAGCGCGACGGCGTGGTCGCCGAAATCCACCGGCCGGCATCGATCCCGCGTGCGACGGTCGTCCTCGCGCACGGCGCGGGCGGCAATCGCCACGCCGTGATCCTGCGGGCGCTCGCCGAGGCCTTGTCCGCGCGGGCCTTCACGGTCGCCCGCATCGACCTGCCCTACCGGCAGCGCCGCCCCAAGGCTCCGCCGAGCCCATCCACCGCCGCGGCCGACCGCGACGGCATCCGCGCGGCGTGCGCGATGTTCCGCGACGAATCCGGCGGCCCGCTCATCGTCGGCGGACATTCCTACGGCGGTCGACAGGCGTCGATGGCGGTGGCCGAAGACGGCGCCGACCTTGCCGACGGTCTCCTGCTCACGTCCTACCCCCTGCACCCGCCCGGAAAGCCCGACCGGCTGCGCACCGAGCACCTGTCGTCGATCGCGGTGCCGACGCTCGTCGTCCACGGCAGCACCGACCCGTTCGGGACCACCGACGAGATGGCCGCGGCGATCGGCCTCATCCCGGCGCCGACGCTGATCGTCGAGGTGGAGAAGACCGGCCACAATCTCGACCCGAACAAGAAGCCCACCGTGCTGTTGACCGTCGACGCCGTCGACGACTTCCTGCTGAAAGAGATTTGCCGATGACGCGCCGCGCACCGATCCCGAAGCCCACCGCCCATCTCGCGCGGGAGGTCAGCTATTCACCGAACATCGACGGCGACGCCGACCCCGGCGAGATCGTCTGGACCTGGGTGCCGTTCGAGGACGACCCGAACCAGGGCAAGGACCGTCCGGTGCTCGTCGTCGGCCGCGACCGCGCCGATCAGAACTCCGACGATGTTCTCGGACTCATGTTGTCCAGCAAGGACTATCACCGCGACGACCCGGACTGGATCTCGGTCGGCGCCGGCGCGTGGGATGGTGAACACCGGGAGAGTTTCGTCCGGCTCGACCGCGTGCTCGTCATCGACGACGACGGAATCCGCAGGGAAGGCGCCATTCTCGATCGTCGCCGGTTCGACGAGGTGGCCGGCGAACTCCGCGCACAGCACGGCTGGCGCTGATCAGCCGCCCTCACGCCAGCCGCGTGATCTCCACGATCACATCGAGATCCGTTGCGCCGCCACCGGTGTAGATGCCCTTGAGGGGTGATACATCGGAATAGTCGCGGCCGACGCCCACCGACACATGCTGCTCGGTGATGGGGGTGTCATTGGTGGGGTCGTAGCCCCACCAACCGCCGGTCCACACCTCGATCCACGCGTGACTCTGACCTTCGACGGTTTTGTTGATCTTCGCATTCGGCTTGGGATGCAGGTAACCCGAGACGTAGCGCGACGGAATCCCCAAGCTGCGCAACATCAGTAGCGAGAGATGCGCATAGTCCTGGCAGACGCCCTTGCGCTCGTTCCATGCGTCGACGGCCGTCGTGTGCACACCGGTGGTGCCCGGCACGTACTCCATCTCGGCGTGGACGAACTTGCACACCGCCTCGACCGCCTCTTCCGGCGTCAAACCCTTCGCGAGCCGCTTCGCAGTCGCGCCGAGCCCGCGGTTCTTGGGGACATAGTCGGTGCTGGACAGCATCTCGTCGTAGCGGTCCTCGACGTACTCGCTACGAATGTCCTCCCAGGATCGGCTCTTGTCCGCATCCGGGCGTTCGCCCGCCTCGGTCTCCACCACCGACATCCCCGACACTTCGAGTTCCTCATGCGGTGCGTGCAGGTCGAATGCGGTGACCGCGGTTCCCCAGTAATCGGTGTAGCGATACGACCGGGTGGCGGGCACGGTCTCGACGCGGTTCACGATCACGTTCTGCCGGGCATCGCTGCGCGGGGTGAGGCGAGCCTCGTTGTACGACGACGTGACCGGTTCCTTGTAGGCGAATCCGGTGGAATGGACGACGCGCAGACGCCAGCTCACAGTTCACTCTCCTCGATCACGTGGCCCTCACTGACACGGGCGTCGGCCCACGACACGTACGGCGAGACGTGGAAGTACTGGTTGGTGACCGCCTCGTTGACGGCCCGACAGGTGTCCTGCAGGTCGACGAGCCGCTCCTGCAGATCGTCGAGAAGCTTTCCGGGCTCGAGGAATTCGAGCGAGCTGCGGGCGCGGCCGAGCAGCAGCTGCGCCTCGGCCTGGGCCCCGACGCGGCTCGGCCCCTTCTCCAGCATCGCCAGATTGTGCTCGGCGACGCTCAGCGCGTGGAAGATCGACCGCGGGAACAGGCGGTCGAGAAGCATGAACTCGACGATGTTCTCCGCGTTGAGGATTCCGCGATAGGTCCGCAGATAGGTGTCGTGCGCGCCCGCCGACACCAGGACGTTGACCCAGGCCGGCGAACTCGACCGATCGCCCGCGCGAGCCAACAGCATCCGGATGGTCATGTCCACCCGCTCCACCGAACGGCCGAGCAGCAGGTAGCGATACCCGTCGTCGTGACTCATCGTCGCGTCCGCGAGACCGGCGAACATCGCGGCCCGATTCTTCACGTAGGCCAGGAACTCGTGCGGGCCCAGCCGGCGGGAACGACGCTCGGCCGCGTCGAGCCCGTTGTACGTGGTGTTGAGGCATTCCCACAACTCGCTCGACGTCACCTCACGGGCACCGCGGGCGTTCTCCCGGGCCGCCCGCACCAGGTCGACGATCGAGCCGACGGCGTCGGAATCGTAGGCGACCCGCTCGGTGAGTGACCAGACGTCGAGTTCCTCACCCGATTCGGGTGCGGGGAGTCCGAGGACCTGAACGATCAGGCGGGCCTGACGGTCGACGTCGACCGTCGCGTCCTCGAGCAGCTGCTGGATGGCCACGTCGAGGATGCGGGCCATGTCATCGGCCCGCTCCACATAACGGCCGATCCAATACAACGACTCCGCGTTGCGGGCCAACATCATCGTGCGTCACCACCCTGTTCCTGGCCGCCCTGCTGCTGCGACTGCACCATGTCGCCCATCTGCTGACTCTGCGTGGACATGACGCCCTGTTGTTGCTGTTGAGTCTGTGTGTGCACGGGGTCCGGAGCACTCTCGGCCGGTCGTGCGGCGGCGACACCACTCGCCGTGACCACCTTGGCGCCGGACATCTCCCGCTCCTCTTCGGACCCTCGCGACGCCAGCACCCACGTGTCCTTGGAACCACCGCCCTGACTGGAGTTCACCACGAGCGAGCCCTCCGGGAGCGCAACTCGCGTCAACCCACCCGGCAGGACCCACACCGACTCACCGTCGTTGACGGCGAACGGCCGCAGGTCGACGTGTCGTGGGCGCAGGTCGTCGCCGATCTTGGTCGGCACGGTGGACAGCTGCACCACCGGCTGCGCGATCCAGCCACGCGGGTCGTTGCGGACCTTGCGCGCCAGCGTGTCCAACTCGGCCTTGGTGGCGTCGGGACCGAACACGATGCCGTAGCCGCCCGAGCCCTCCACCGGTTTCACCACCAGCTCGTCGATGCGGTCGAGCACCTCCTCGCACTCGTGGTCGAGCCAGCAGCGCAGGGTGTCGACGTTCTGCAACGACGGCTTCTCGCCCAGGTAGTACTCGATGATCTCCGGGACGTAGGTGTAGATCAGCTTGTCGTCGCCGATGCCGTTGCCAACCGCGCTGGAGATCACCACGTTGCCCGCACGCGCCGCGTTGAGCAGTCCCGCAACCCCGAGCATCGAGTCCGGCCGGAACTGCATCGGGTCCAAGAAGTCGTCGTCGATGCGCCGGTAGATGACGTCCACCCGTTGCTCGCCCTCGGTGGTCCGCATGTAGACGACGTTGTCGCGGCAGAAGAGGTCGCGGCCCTCCACCAGCTCGACGCCCATCAACCGGGCGAGCAGCGAATGCTCGAAATATGCCGAGTTGGCCACGCCCGGGGTGAGCACCACGATGTTGGGGTCGGCCTCGTTGAAGGCCGCGGAGGCGCGCAGGGCCCGCAGCAGGTGGCTCGGGTAGTCGGCGACCGCACGCACCCGGTGCGTGGCGAACAGATCCGGGAACACGCGCGCCATCGCGCGTCGATTCTCCAGGACGTAGGACACACCCGACGGCGAGCGGAGGTTGTCCTCGAGAACACGGAAGTCGCCGTTCTCGTCGCGGATCAGGTCGATACCGGCGACGTGGATGCGAACCCCGTTGGGTGGTTTGATGTTTGCCGCCTGGCGGTGAAAGTGCTCACACGAGTGCACGAGCCGCTTGGGCAGCACACCGTCGCGCAGGATCTCCTGCTCGCCGTAGATGTCGTCGAGGAACAGTTCGAGCGCCTGCACGCGCTGGGTGATGCCGGCCTCGAGCTTGGTCCACTCCGTGGCCGAAATCACCCGTGGCACAACATCCAAAGGGAAGGGCCGCTCCTTGCCGGACAGCGAGAAGGTGACACCCTGGTCGAGATAGGCACGTCCGAGCGCGTCCACCCGCGTCTCGAGATCGGACCGATCCTGGCGGCTCATCGCCTTGTGGATACCGCGATACGGTGTGCGGACGTCGGTTTCGCCGTCGAACATCTCGTCGTAGGCCTCGCCATAGGGACCCGACGCGTAACCGTCGAAAAGTCCTACCGCAGTTGATGTTTCGCCCGCAGAATTGGGCCTCGTCCTGGCCCCGGCGGGCCGCCCTCCCGACTTGCTCGTGGTCGTCGAGGACGACGATTTGGCCGGTACTGACTTACGCGCCGCTGCCTTCTTGGCGGGCGCACTGGTGGAAGCGGGGCTCATAACTTGCCATGGTGCTACAAAAACGCCGATTCGGCATGGTGGTCGCCGACACGCGCAACACGCTGGGGCGATGCCGACCAGGCACTCACACCGAGCGGCGCGCCCCCAGCGCACGCCTGCGCATACGTCGCACCACGTTCACCGCGCGCGTCTGCCAGCGCGGTCGCACGCTGGGCAGCGGCGCCGCGAGCACCATGGCGGCCATCGTGTCCAGGGCGACATCGAGCACGTCGTCGGAGGTCGGGGGTGGCGCGTCACCGGTGGCGCCCGCGGTCGTAGTCACCCCGAGGTCGGCAAGGTCGCCGGTGACCCGGTAGCCCGCCGATCGGACTGCCGCGACCATCGACGCCGACTTCGCCGCCGCCCATTCGCGCTGCGCGGGCGACAGCGCCTGGGCCGGGCCGCCGGGGGCGTCGAACAGGATCTCGCCGATCAGCTGCCCCTTGATCACCCGCTCGTAGCGACGCCATTCGATGGTGTCGGGCTGCAACCTGAGATTGAGGGCGCGCAGGAACTCGGCTTGCGCGGCCGACAGCGAGCTGTTGGTGCTGGGTACCGGGATGGTCAGCGCGGCGGGATCGACGCCGATGGTCGTGAGGAAGCGGTCCCACAGGGAGTCCCCCGGGACCGCCTGGGCACCGCGGGGCCCGACGGTGACGACGTGCACCCGCTCGGGGCCCACCACCTGCGACCATCGGTCCAGAATTTCCACGAAGTCCTGGAATTCCCAGAACGGCTCCTCGTCGATCACCGGCGGCGGATCGGCCGGGCTCTGATCGGGCGAATCGGGCCGGGCGAAGGCGCGCACCGACGAGACGAACTCGTCGAAACTCGCACGACGCTGATTCTTGACGTTCTCCTGCCACACCGACGGCAACTGGCGGGCCAGGTCCCGAACCGTCGCGATGACATGCACCTCGTCGGCAAAGGACAGGTCACTCATGAGGGACTCGATCTGCGCCGGTGTGGCGGTGCTGTACAGCTCGTGGGAGAGCAGCGAGGTCTGCGGCCACGCACGCATCTGTCCGAGCAGTTTCGGCCAGGTCCCGGCGAACGCCGGATCGGCCCAGTCGAGGTAGCGGTCGGGCTGCAGGTGCACGGCGGCATGAAAGTGGTCGGAGATCACATTTCCGGGGTAAAGCAGCCCCGATGACCTGAGTGCCAGGTCACGGTTGCGCCAGAGCCGGTCCTGCAGGTGGGTGGTGCCGGTCTTGGGCAGGCCGACGTGCACGAAGACGACTGACATGATGGTCAAAGACTAGTGGTGTGTCTCGGAAATAGGTGACCGGTATCCGGTAGAGCGATCGGCGACCTGGCAAGGCGGAGGAGGGAGCGATAGCGGCGCTATCGTGACCGACGACAACGCAGCCAGGCGTCGATCGAGCGCCGGAGACTGGTTGCATATTTCCG
Source organism: Gordonia sp. NPDC003422 (assembly GCF_053588675.1). Lineage (NCBI taxonomy): Bacteria > Bacillati > Actinomycetota > Actinomycetes > Mycobacteriales > Gordoniaceae > Gordonia > Gordonia sp. NPDC003422. The sequence goes on along the minus strand of NZ_JBSFQL010000014.1, from coordinate 77,368 downwards.
AGACACACCACTGCATCTGCTCACGGTGATCAAAAGCCGTGGCCTGTGTGTTCACCGTCGGGTTCAGCGATTTTGGGCAGAACCACCGCGACTGGTAATGTTGATCGCTGTTGCAGTGACGAGGTGGCACCCGTGTCGCCGGTGCGCGCTGCCGGCGCGAGCCGAACCCGATGCGGGTCTGCGAGCTCAGCCAGAACAGACCGAACACACCAGCATTGACCAGAGGAAACACGCGTGGCAAACATCAAGTCCCAGATCAAGCGCAACCGCTCCAACGAAGCGGCGCGCAAGCGCAACCAGTCGGTGAAGTCGTCGCTGCGTACCGCGATCCGCGGCTTCCGCGAGGCCGTCGAGGCCGGGGACAAGGACAAGGCCACCGAGCTCGGCCAGTCGGCCAGCCGCAAGCTGGACAAGGCTGCCAGCAAGGGCGTCATCCACGCCAACCAGGCTGCGAACAAGAAGTCGGCGATCGCCATCGCCGTCAACAAGCTCTGATCTGACCCTCGATTCGGCCTGACCGAATCAGCGCATCAGCACTTCCGGCTCACCCCGGCGACGTCCACGCAGTCGCCGGGGTGAATCGCGTCTGCGCCGACGGTGGGCTGAGATCGTGGAGGAGGTACCTCGCGGCTGAGTCGCGAAAGAGCCCCGGCCTCAGGGCCCGATCCGGCACAAAAGTAGGGGAAGAAACTCGTCTCCTGCCCTTGGTGTCCTCCCCTAGAAGTTTCTCGCGGACGACTATGAACCCCGGGGAAGAAGTTCTTCCCCTAGGCTTTCGCAGCAGGCGCTGCCGTATTTCCCCAGCTCACGGGGGCGGTCACCGAGCTCTCCCGATCAGTGACGCTCCCGCGGCCGGCACCGCACCACCCTGTGCCGAATCGTTGAATCTGTGCGCTGCAGCACACAGATTTTCCAACAGGACACAGAGTGTCCGGAGTGGATCAGTCCCGACGCCGACCGGTGGGCCGCAGGTCGGCGACCGTGGCGACGGCATGGGTGAGCGCATAGTCGGCGTCGGCCGCCTGCCCCTTGACGTCGGCGTTGAGCGCCGCGACCACCTTCATCGCCCGGGCGATCGACTCGGAGTCCCAGGCCCGCGCCTGAGCTTGCACGTTCTTGACCCGATTGGGTGACATACCGACTTCCGACGCCACCGAGAAGTGATTGCCGGTCAGCGGACGCACGCGTGCGATGGCGTGGACCGCCTCGGCCAGGGCGTCGGCGAGCAGGACGCGGGCCACGCCGTGATGCAAGGCCCATGCGAGCGATTCGAGAGCAGCCGCCCGATCACCGGTCACCGCTCGGTCGGCCACTTCGAAGCCGGTCACCTCCGGCCGACCTTGGTAGTACAACCGGACCGCGTCGCGATCGACCTTGCCGCCGGTGTCGGCCACCAGCTGGGCACATGCCGCCGCAAGTTCACGCAGCTCCGACCCGACCCCCTCGACCACCTGCTCGACGACGTCGGCGTGGACCTTGACGCCGAGCGCACGAAACTCCTTGCGCACAAAGTCCATCCGCTCCGACGGCCAGCGCGGAGCGGCCGTGGCGTGCTCCACGGCACCGGATTTCTTCAGTGCGGGCACGAGCGATTTCGCCCGACCACCGCCGTTGTGAATCACCATGAGCGTGATGCCGTCGGGCAGCGAGTCAGCAGCCTGCGCGATCAGTGCAGCCGGTTCCTTGCCCGCATCCGCTGCGGACCCGACGACCACGATGCGTTCCTCGGCGAACAACGACGGACTGAGCAACTCCGCGAGTTCGTGCTCACTGACATCCCCCGCACGCACACGCGTGACCGGCACGGGGGTCCCGGCAGCTTTCGACTGCTCAGCAGACACCGCCGAGATGACCCGGCCGGTGAGGAAGTCGTCGTCGCCGAGGAGCAGGTGCAGACGTTCGGTCACGGCCACAATCGTGCCAGACCGGGGTGACAGCGAACCGCGCAGACCGCGACTTCTCACCCCGATGATCGGCGGCCCCGCGACATCCACCGTGCGCAACCTCGCCGGACGAGCACGACGAGACCCGTGACGACAAGGACGATCGCGGCGCCCAGTACCCCGTCGGGTACCACGATGCGGGCCCAACTCAACCGTCCGAGCGTTCGCGCGCACACCCGCATCCACCACAATTCGGGGGCGACGCCCCGGACGAGCAGTTCGGCGGTCGCAGCGCCCGCTCCGTCCGCGGACCCGATCACCCCGACACAGGCGGCGACGGTGCCGACCACGCTGATCACCGCAACCACCGGCGCCACAAGCAGATTCGCCACCACCCCGACCACGGAGAAGGTGCCGGTCACCATCGCCACGATCGGTGCGGTCACCACCTGAGCCGCGATCGCCATCGCGAGGATCTCCGCGGGCCCGGGCGGGATCCGCATGCCGCGCAGTCCGTCGCGTATCCGCGGTGCCCACAGGACCAGTCCTGCGGTGGCGACCACCGACAATGCAAAGCCGGGTTGGAGCGCCAACTCCGGCCACCACAGCAAGGCCCCCACGACCGCGGCACCCAACGCCGGAAACGCCTGCGCACGTCGCGACGACAAGAGCGCCAGCAGGCCGATGGCACCCATGATCGCCGCCCGGAGCACACTCGGTGACGGTCGGACGAGCACCACGAAACCGAGGATCGTCACCGCACCCAGAATCGCCGCCAGCCGAGGCGACGCACCAGCAGCACGAACCAGCATCAGCACCGCGCCGCAGATGATCGCGAAATTGCTCCCCGACACCGCCGTGAGATGGCTGAGCCCGGACGCCCGGAAGTCCTCTTGCACAACCGGATCAAGGGTTCTCGTGTCACCGATGACCAGCCCCGGCAGCAGGCCCGACGACTCGGAGCCCAATGCCCGGGAACTGACAATCTGCAGACGGTCACGTACCGCGCCGGCCAACCGCTGGTGAATGGGTGGATGTCCGATCAGCGTCGGCGGACCTGCCGCGGTCAAGCGGGCGGTCAGCAGCGAACCGGCCGGCGGCGGACGCACCCGCACCAGCGCGCGAACCCGCTGACCCGGCAACAACACCGACCACTGCGCCGTGTCCGCAGACAACTCCGCTGGTCCCGGTGCGACCGTTCGCGCGCCGATCTGATTCACGACCACACGGGTCCGGACCCGACCGTGCCGCTCATCTCCGACGACCGTCGGATCGTCGCGGATGACCATGGTGACCGTCACTTTGCCGGACACGTCGGCAAGTGGGTGGTCGGCACGCTCCTCCTGCCGAATGAACATGGCCGTCGCGCATGTTGCAGCCAGACCGGTCGCGACCACCAGCAGGCCGACGGTGCGCCAGCTTACCAGCCCACGAGCACATGCCACGCCCGACGATCCGCAGCAGATCACCGAGACGATCGCGGCGAGCGCCGTGACCTGTTGCGAGGCAGCAAGTCCAGCAATCGTGGTGGCCCATACCACGACCGCGGGGAGCAGCAGGCGAAGATCCACACCTCGGCGATCCGGCTCAGACCGTCACCAGGTCGCGGAGTTTCGCCAGCCGCGCCGGCCCGATCCCGTCGACCTCCCCGAGCTGGTCGACGTTGCTGAATCGGCCATTCTTGTTGCGCCAGTCGATGATTGCGCGAGCGGTCACCGGGCCGACACCGGGCAACGCATCGAGCTCCGACTCGGTGGCGGTGTTCAGATTGACGCGAGCCCCCGACTCGGGACCCGGTGTCGCCGATGGCGTCGTAGGACCGCCGCCAGGCGTTGCCGACGACGCGGAGTCCGTGCGCGTGGCCGGGACAACCGAACTGCGCAGCGCGCGTCCGTCGGCGCCGGCGTATCCCACGAGAACCTGATCTCCGTCATGCAGGAGTTGCGCAAGATTCAGCGACACCGTGTCGGCTCCCTGACGCGGCCCGCCGGCCGTCTCGATGGCGTCGGCGACCCGAGCGCCCGACGGCACTCTCACGAGGCCGGGCCGGTGCACCAGTCCGACCACACTCACCACCAGTTGGGCCGGCGCCGGCACGGCGGTCGGCATCGACGTCGTCATCGGCACCGACGGGCCTGCCGTCGGTTCGAACGCCACCGCAGGCGGCGGGTCCGAGCCACGAAAGAGTCCGAAACCGGCTACCACGCAAGCGATCACACCGATTGCAAGGAGTGCGAGAGCGGCCGGCGGCGCGACGGCGAACCGTCGGGAGCCGATGCGTTCGGCGTCGTCCTCGTCATCCACGGAGTCGAGCAAGGTCGGCGACCGCACGGCAGTCGAACCTCCGCGGCCGTCGTGGTCGCCGTCCACGGGGTCGAGCCAGGCCGGCATGGCGCCTATCCCCCACCGCGTCTCGGAGACGTGATCGGCATCCGGCGCGGAGTCGGTGTCCGGCCCGGAGTCAGTGTCCGGGACCACCTCCGGCGCGCCCACGAGTGACCGACCAGTCGTGGCCGAGGGTCCGACCGGCGACAGGCGATCGAGCGGATTACGCCGTCCTGATGTGCTCATGCCCGAAGGCTAGGGCCGCGACCCGACCGGCAAGGCGGTTGGCGCGCGTGCGGTGCACCGGTCTGTGCACACACGACGGACTGTGCACAGACCTCGTCGGGTCAGTCCCGACCGATCCCCTCGATGGGCTCGAGATGACTTGCGATGACGACTCCGACCGCACCCGGCCCGACGTGACAGCCGAGCACCGGACCCAGGTCGACGGTGATCTCCGAGACGACGACCCGGAGCTTGGACCGCAGCTTCTCGGCCAGATCGGCGGCGGCGGCGTCGGCTGCGCAGTGCTGGATGCCCAGCGTCACGGCGCGTCCGGCGGCCGACTCGACGGCGGCGTCGACCATCTTCGCGAGCGCCTTGGAGAACGTTCGGTGGCGTTCGCGCAGGGCAAGGGTGCCGTCGACCATGTGCAGGATCGGCTTGATCGCCAGGGCCGAACCCAGCATCTTGCTGGCCGCGCTGATTCGCCCACTGTTGCGCAGGTTGTCCAGGTTCTGCACGCAGAGCAACGAGTCGACGGTCGCGGCCTCGCGGATCGCCGACTCATAGACGCGGTCTCGGTCAGCGCCCGTTCGCGCCGCCTGCGCTGCTGCGATCGCGGTGAACCCCACTGCGAGACCCACCGAGCGCGAGTCCACGACCCGGACCTGACCCGAGAACTTCTCCGCGGCCAATCGAGCCGACGCCCAGGTGCCCGACAGGCGACGCGACATGTGTACGGCCACCACACCGTCGCCGTCGCTGTCGGCGATGGCGGCGTCGAAGGCCTCCGTGAGCTCGTGCGGGTTGGCTCCCGAAGTGGTGACCCCGGGGGTCGAGATGAGATCGGGCGGAATCTCGTCGACGCCCTCCCGATAGTCCTGACCGTCGAGCGTCAGGTGCAGCGGGACCTGGCGGATGCCGTAATGGTCGGCCACCGACCGCGGCAACCGCGAGGACGAATCCGTGACGACGACGACAGGCACGCGTCTACGTTAGCCGGTTCACCCGGCCGGATGCGCCTCGGCCGCGCTCACCGCGGGAACGACGAGTTCCGCTATCCGGCGGTGACACTCGAAACCCCAGTGGATGCCGTCCGGATTCATCTCGACGTCCGGGTCGTCGAATGCGTCCCGCGTCGTCGGATAGAAGTCGACACACCTGATCTGGTGACTATCCGCCCAACGCTGCATCGCCGACGTGGTCGGTATCCGACCGAGGTGCACGTTGCCGTAGTACGGGCTCCGGTGTGTTGGTGGCAGACACAGCAGGAGCGGCAGGTCGGGTCGCAACTGGGCCAGCGCGGCGCGAATCTTCTCCAAGTACTCGACGGTGATCCGCGGCGGCAACGCCACCGGCCAGCCGAGGCGCGACGCCCGCGGTTGCACCCACTGGTATACGTCGCGCACCAGCTGCCGAAGCCTGTTCGGCCGCAGATAGCGGATTTCCTCGCGCAAGGCGGTGGGCAGCGGTGACGGCAGACTGTCCATGCCGCCGAAGGCCAGCACCACCACGTCGGCGTCGGGGACCGCAGCCCAGATGTTCGGGTCCTGGGTGAGTGCCCACCACACGTCTCGACTCGTCCAGCCGATGCGGCCGAACAAGTGGATGCGACGCCGACATTGCTCGCCGACGATCACCGGCCAGATCCGCGAATCCGTTGCGGGCAGACCGCCGGTGGGTCCGTAGTAGGCGAGCGAATCCGAGAGCACCAACACACTGCCGGGTCGGGCGCTCACTGGATCGCCGGGTCCGAATCCTCGGCGGACGCATTCCACACGTCGAGACGCCAGCGGCCCGGCGCACCCGGCATCCCGTGGCTGGACAACTGAACCCAGCTGGTGTTGGCGAGACCGCCGAACACCGGCCAGTTCTCGACCGGCAACGCCAGCAGCCCAGCCGTCATCGCCGCGATCACCCCGCCGTGGGCAACCAGCACCACCGGGGCCTCCGGCGTATCGCCGGCGCCCCACTCGGGCAGTTCGGCGATCAGCTCGTCGACCACGGGGATCGCCCGCGCGGCCACCTGGACCCGGCTCTCACCACCCGGTGGTGTCCACGTCGCATCGTCGCGCCACACCGCACGCGCACCCGGCGCGGACACGTCGACCTCGCTGTGGGTGAGTCCCTGCCAATCCCCGAGGTGCGTCTCGCGCAGCCGCTCATCGGTGGCCACCGTGAGACCGGTGCGCTGTGCCAACGCCTCGGCGGTGTCGCGTGCACGTCGCAGGTCCGACGATCTGATCACCATCGGCTGCCGCTCGGCCAATGCCGCCGCCGCCCACTTTGCTTGCCGCACACCAAGTTCGGACAGGTCAGTGTCGAGCTGACCCTGCATCCGGCTGCCCGCGTTGTACTCGGTTTGCCCATGCCGCAGCAGGATCAGTCGTCGGACCACCGGGGTGAGGCGTTCGACGGCGGTGTCGTGCGAATCCGGTCCACCACTCACGACGGGTCACCCAGATCGACCACCGGGCAGTCCTGCCACAGCCGCTCCAGCGCGTAGAACTGCCGTTCGTCGGCGTGCTGGATGTGTACGACGATGTCGACGTAATCGAGCAGCGCCCAGCGGCCCTCGCGCGTCCCCTCGCGTCGTACCGGTTTGTGCCCGGCCTCCCGCAGCTTGTCCTCGACCTCGTCGACAATCGCGTTGACCTGACGCTCGTTGTCGGCCGAGGCGATCACGAACGCGTCGGTGATCACCAACTGCTCGGACACGTCGAGCACCGTCACGTCGTGCGCGAGTTTGTCGGCGGCCGCCGCAGCAGCCACCCGTGCCATCTCCAGCGCTTCTGCTGACGCAGTCACACCCGTCCCTTCGTCTTTGCCTCACCGGCGGTGTCGAGGCCGCCATCCCGCGCCGGCGGCGACACCCCGGGCGAGGTCGCCCGAGGCGCACGATACAGCTTCCGTTTGGCTATGTACTGCACGACTCCGTCGGGCACCAGGTACCAGACGGGTCTGCCCTTCGCGGCCCGGGTGCGGCATTCGGTCGAGGAGATCGCCAGCGCCGGGATCTCCAACATCTGCAGCGTGTCGGGCGGCATCGCCTCCAGATGCTGCGCCAGATGCTTCGCGTTGAGCTCGTAGCCGGGCCGACTCACGCCGACGAACCGAGCCAGCTCGAACAGTTCCTCCCAGTCCTGCCAGGACAGGATCGACTCCAGCGCATCGGCACCGGTGATGAAGTACAGCTGCGCATCGGGCAGCAGTTCGTGCAGGTCACGCAGGGTGTCGACGGTATAGGTGTCACCCGCACGATCGATGTCGACCCGGCTCACGCTGAATCGCGGGTTCGACGCGGTCGCGATGACCGTCATCAGATACCGGTCCTCGGGCGGGCTCACCCGCGCGTCCTCATCGAGCTTCTGCCACGGCCGCCCCGTGGGGACGAAGATGACCTCGTCGAGCGCGAACCGGTGCGCGACCTCGCTGGCCGCGACGAGGTGCCCGTTGTGGATCGGATCGAACGTGCCACCCATCACGCCGATGCGGCGCACACGCGAACGGTCGACGGACATGAAGGGTGAGTCTACGCGTCCTCGCCGCGCCGTCGGAGTATCGAGGCTGCTCGACAGCAGCTCAGATCGGCAGGAGGTCGGCGATGACGCGGCCGAGTTGCACCGCGTTACGGCACTCGAACATGTCGATCGCCTCCTGGTAATCGGTCGCAGCCGAGTCCCCGGTGCCCCAGTGCGTCTGCGCCTCGGGATTGAGCCAATAGGCGTGCCGGGCCCGGTCCACCAGCTCCGTCAGAGCACCGATCGACGTGTCGTGGAAGTTGTTGCGCGCATCGCCCAGAATCAGCAGCGCACCGCGATGGGTCAGGGAGTCCGCGTACTCGGAGACAAAGCCGCGCAGCATGTTCCCGTAATCGGAATGCCCGTCACGAGTGCTGATGCGGGCGGTCGAGATCATCGCGTGCATGGCCGCGCCGAAGTCGTCCTCGCCATGGTCGAAGTACTCGGTCACCTCGTCGACGGTGTCCACGAACGCGAACACCCGAACCTTGGAGAACTGCTGGCGCAGCGCGTAGACCAAACGCAACGTGAACTGGCTGAAACCGGCGACCGACCCCGACACGTCACACACGATGATGAGCTCGGGACGGCCCGGCCGCGGCTTGCGGTGACTCAGTTCGATCGGCACGCCACCGGTCGACATCGAGGCGCGCAGCGTCTTGCGCACGTCGACCGCACCCCGATGCGCCCGCCGTCTGCGGGTCTCCAGTTTGGCCGCCAACAGTCGTGCGAGCGGCTCGATGGTGCGCCGGATCTCCATCTGCTCGCGCGCACCGGCAGACAGGAAGTTGATGTTCTCCGGGAGTTGCGGGACCGCGTACTCGCCGACGCGCTCGCGGCCGTTGCGATCGGCCATCCGACGCTGCGTCTCCGTCTCGATGGCCGCCCGCAGGTCGGCGGCGCGGGCACGTGCCGCCGCGCGATTCATCGGGTCGGTGCCCGCTCGATCACCCGAGCCGTCATCACCGCCGGCCATCGCCGCGGCGATGGCGGCGATCAACGTCTGCGGATTCACCGCGGACAGTGCCTGATACGCCGAGAACGCCTCTCCCCGCGTCGATTCGTAGCGCCCCAGCGCGTCGACGATCATCGCGACCATGTCGGCCAGCCGGGCGTCGGCGTCGGGTCCGTCGTCGGCGAGGACCTCTGACAGCATGTCGCGCACGGCGGGGATATCGACCTCGCCGTTCTCGTCGCGCGGCAGATCGGTTGTGACGGTTCGCTTTCCGAAGGCTATCGGAAACCAGAGGTCGAAGACACGGTCGAAGACCCCGCGTTGCGCCACATCGGAGAGCAGCGTCGCCGCGAGTCCCTCCCGGAGCTGCGGGCGGCTCAGCAGGTCGAGCACCTCCACCGCCGAGGCGGCATCGATCAGGTTCGACGGCCCCACCTCGATACCGCGGCGACGCAACTCGTCGACGAAGTCGGTGAGATGGGCGACGAGCGGCGCGGTCATCAGCCCAGCTTGAGTTCTTTGAACGCCGTCTTGAGGTCGGGCCGGTGCTTGAGCACCACGCCCAGCGTGCGGGCGATCAAACCGTCGTCGATGCCGCCGCGTGCACTGCCGCTCGCCTCGTCGCCCGCGCCAAGTGCCAACAACGTGTTGGCCCAGTCGATGGTCTCGGCCACCGACGGCTTCTTGCGGATGTCGAGGGTGCGCAGGACGCCGACGATCCGCACCAGTTCGGCCGAGAGAGCATCGGTCAGTCCCGGGACCCGCGAGGCGAGGATCTCCTTCTCTCGCGCCGCATCCGGGAAATCGATGTACAGGTACAGACAGCGCCGCTTCAGGGCCTCGGAGAGCTCGCGAGTGGCATTGGAGGTCAACAGCACCACCGGTCGTCGTGCCGCGGTGACCGTTCCCATCTCCGGGATGGTGATGGCGAAATCGCTGAGCACCTCGAGCAGCAGGCCCTCCATGTCGACGTCGGCCTTGTCGACCTCGTCGATCAGCAGGACGGTCCGCCCCTCCGACGAGATCGCCTTCAGCAGCGGCCGCGGCAAGAGGAACTCGTCGGAGAAGATGTCGGTCTTCGCCTCGTCCCATGCGCGCGTGCCGGTGGCCTGGATGTGCAGGATCTGCTTGGCGTGATTCCACTCGTAGAGCGCCCGCGCCTCGTCGATGCCCTCATAGCACTGCAAGCGGATGAGTTCGGCGTCGGTGGCCGACGCGATCGCGCGGGCGAGCTCCGTCTTGCCCACGCCCGCAGGACCTTCCACGAGCAACGGCTTGCCGAGACGGTCGGCGAGAAAGGTCGACGTCGCGGTCGCCTCGTCGGCGAGATAGCCCGTGCCACGCAGCCGGGTCACCACGTCGCCGACGTCGGCGAAGGACGGCTCGATGCGCGGTGCGGTGTCCGAGGATGCTTGGCTCATCAGGCGGGCCGCACGTGTCCGGCGCCCCACACCAACCATTTGGTGGAGGTGAGTTCGGGCAGTCCCATCGGGCCGCGCGCATGGAGCTTCTGCGTGGAGATACCGATCTCGGCACCGAATCCGAACTGCTCACCGTCGGTGAAGGCGGTCGACGCGTTGACCATGACCGCGGCGGCGTCGACGCGCGAGGTGAACTCGTTGGCGGCGGCCAGGTCGGTGGTGATGATCGCCTCGGTGTGTCCGGTTCCGTATTTGTCGATATGCGCGACGGCGGCGTCGAGGTCGTCGACGACCTTCATCGCGATGTCCATCGACAGGTACTCCTCGGCCCAATCCTGCTCGGTCGCGGGTTCCATCCCCGGCTCGTCGCCATGGATGATGACCCCCTGCGCCTGCAGGACCGACGTGATCCGGGGCAGCGCGTCTGCCGCGACGGCCTTGTCGATCAGGACGGTCTCGGCGGTGTTGCAGACGCTGGGCCGGCGGGTCTTGGAGTTCAGTACCACCCGCGTCGCGACGTCGAGGTCCGCGAGTGCGTGCACGTAGACATGGCAGTTGCCGGTGCCCGTCTCGATCGTCGGCACGGTCGCATTGCTGACGACGGCGTTGATGAGTCCGGCGCCACCGCGCGGGATCACCACGTCCACCAGACCGCGCGCCCGGATCAGTGCAGTCACGCTGGAACGGTCCTCGCTGGGCAGCAGCGCCACCGCGTCGGCAGTGACCCCGTTGTCCGACAACGTTTCTCGCAGGACTCGCACCAATTCGGCGTTCGACGACGCGGCCGACGACGATCCCCGCAGCAGCACCGCGTTGCCCGACTTGAAGGCAATACCGAACGCGTCGACCGTCACATTGGGGCGGGCCTCGTAGACGATGCCGACCACACCGAGCGGAACGCGGATCTGGCGCAGTTGCAAACCGTTGGGCAGGGTCTTGCCGGAGACGATCTCACCGATCGGGTCGGGCAGGACCGCAACCTGTCGCAGGCCCTCCGCGATACCGGTGACGCGCTCGGGAGTCAGGCGAAGCCGGTCGAGGAGGCTGGCCTCCATGTCGGAGGACTCGGCACGCGAGATGTCCTCGGCGTTGGCGGCCAGGATCTCCTCGACCGCGGCTTCCACGGCGTCGGCGGCTGCGAGCAGCACCTTGTTCTTGGCCGCAGTGGTCAGTCCGCCCAGCGACCGCGACGCCGATCGCGCTGCCCGCGCGAGGTCGAGAACGACCTTCTCGGTGTCCGGCTGTGTCCCGGACTCTGCGGTGACGGCTTCTTCTGCGGTGGGTGCGCTCATCGGTGTTCCTCGATCGTCGCGGTGACATGCGTGCGAATATCCGCCCACCAGCGTAGCGCCGCCGATTTCTCGGCCCAACGTGCCGTCGGCGAACGGCCGCGCGTCACCGACACCGGAGAGCATCGGCAAGGACATCCCGGGACGCCGCGTCGATCGCGAGTCCGTAGCTGCGCACGACGATGACGAACTGCACTGCGTACTGACACCAGAACCCCCGCTCGTCCGGCATCCAGCGGGCGGGTTCGGCGTCGCTCTTGTCCTGATTCGATCCCCCGTCCACCGCAACGAGATTGGCGGGGTCGTTGGCGAAGTCCTGCCGCAATTCCGCGGGCCACGCCCACGCCCCCATATCCCACGCGTACGCGAGCGGGACGATGTGATCGATCTGCACGGCTGCAGCGCCCAGGTCACGCCGGAACACGATGTAGTCGCCGGTGTACGGGCTGCGGAACTCCCCTGCGAGCACAGCGCCGGGGCACGTCTTGGTCGGGCCACGACGCGTGTCGTGCAGATCGCGCGCGAGGATGTCGTTTCGGGTGTCACACCCGTTGGAACCGCCACGTACCCGCACCTCGTCGCTCCAGGGAGTTCCGAATGCCGAGCGCTGATAGTCCTCGCGGTGCCGCCGGGCCGCCGAGACGGACAGCGCACCGAGTTCCCCGGTCAGCCGCTGCGCCCTTGCACGTACCCGCTCGTCGACACCCGTCTGCGCGGTGTTGACCATCACCCCGGTCGCCACGAAGAGCGCCGTCACCACGAACGCGCTCAGCACGCACCAGCGACGCATGGTCCATCCATGCACCCCAGAGCGTCGCGATCGGTGATGGCGTACCAAGCGTCGCCACCGGAGAGCGAGGGAGGGTCGGGCCATATTGGTTCGACGCGCGCCGCGCAGTTCCCGTTCCCTGCGGTCAATTAGGGCGTGTCTCCCAATTCCACTGCGAGGGATTGGTGGAGTCGATTGCACCCTGGCTGCGATCGAGCCGCCAAGACCCGCAAAGGGAATTGGGAGACACGCCCTAGTCGAGTCAGCGACCCACCGCCGCCTGCGGCGGCGATCGTGGAGGCGGGAAGAGGGCCGTGGAGCGCGGCGCGGCAACGATGATCCACGAAAAATAGGGGAAGAAACTCGTCCCCTACCCCTGGAGTCCTCCCCGCGAATTTTCTCGCGGACGACTCAACAAGCAGGGGCAGAAAGTAGGGGAAGAACCTTCCCCTACTTTCAGTGGTCCGGCGCCTCGCCGACGTGGCCCGTTCACCTGCCCTTCGAGGCATCCCTCGGCCGGCGCCTCGGGCACCTCAGAGAGCGGTGGGGTGGTGGACGCTTATGCGCAGGTCAGAGCGCTAGTCACCGAACTCTTCGAATCAGCGACCCACCCGCCGACGGCGTCGGCGATCGTGGAGGCGGGAAGAGTGCGGCCTCATCGCAGAAACCGCACTTGTCGCCAGAAACCGCTGGTGCACCTCGGGTTTCTGACCAGACACGCGGTTTCTGAAACCACGACTCGCCGACGACGCGCGTGGGAGGTCGGCGAAGCCGCCGTCGCGGTCAACCCTCACCGAGGTCCACCTCGAGCGCAGACCTCGGACTCCGAACATCGTCGTCGAGCACAGAAAGCGCTCTTTGCCGCCAAGAAACTAGGGGAAGAAAACTCGTGCCCTACTCTTGGAGTCCTCCCCTAGGAATTTCTAGGGGACGACTGTGAACCCCGGGGAAGAAGTTCTTCCCCTATTTTCAGGGACAGAGCACTGCGGCGTTTGCCCAAGTCAGAGCGTCGGTCACCCAACTCTTCGAGTCAGGACTTGTCGAGGTAAGCGATCTTGTGCGGCACCAGGATCGCGTCGACGAGGTCGGCGAGGGGTCGGTGTTCGATCAGGGAGAGGTCGGCGCCCACCACCTCATCGGCCAGTTCGCGGGCATCGGCGATGACGTCGACGTCGTCGAGCAGGGACAGGAAGCGCAGGGACGTGGTGCCGCCCGACTGCAGCGAACCGAGCACGTCACCCTCGCGACGCTGCGCCAGATCGACACGCGCCAGCACGAATCCGTCGTTGGAACCGGCCACCGCGTTCAGTCGCTGCATGCCCTGGGACACGGGTGCCGTATTCGTCATCAGCAGACATAAGCCGGCATGCTGCCCACGACCGACACGACCGCGCAGCTGATGGAGCTGGCTCACACCGAAACGCTCGGCGTCGACGATCACCATCATCGTCGCGTTCGGCACATCGACGCCGACCTCGATGACCGTGGTGGCCACCAGGATGTCGATCTCGCCGCGGCCGAATTCGTCCATCACCGCGTTCTTCTCGTCGGACGGCAGACGACCGTGCAGGAGCCCGATCCGTAGATGACCGAGTGGGCCGGCGATCAGGTTCTCGTACTGGTCGAGCACCGAAACCGTCTGCGGTGCCGTCGAATCGCCCTTTGCCGGGGTGCCTCTACCGTCCGACACCTCGTCGCCACCGATGCGCGAGCACACCACATACACCTGGCGGCCCGCCGCGATCTCCTCCGCCGCGCGCGACCACACCCGGTCGACCCACCGCACGTTCCCCATCGGAACCACGGTGGTGGTGATGGGCTGCCGACCCCGCGGAAGTTCGGTGAGCACCGAGGTGTCCAGATCGCCGAAGGCCGTCATGGCGACCGTGCGCGGGATCGGCGTCGCAGTCATCACCAGGAAGTGCGGCATCGCCCCGTCGCGACCGCGACCGCGCAACACGTCACGCTGTTCGACACCGAACCGGTGCTGTTCGTCGACGACGACCATCCCGAGGTCGAAGAACTCGACATTCTCTTCGAGCAGCGCGTGGGTACCGATCACGATCCCGGCGGCGCCCGACACCACGTCGAGCAGGGTTTGACGCTTGCCCTTGGTCTTCATCGATCCGGTGAGCAGCGCGATCTGGGTGGCACCGTCCGCCGCCGACAGCTCGCCGCCGGCCGCCAGGTCGCCGAGCATCGTTCGAATGGTCCGATAGTGTTGTGCAGCAAGAACTTCGGTGGGAGCCAGGATCGCGCACTGATGCCCGTTGTCGACCACCCGCAGCATCGCCAGCAGGGACACCAGCGTCTTACCGGAGCCCACCTCGCCCTGCAGCAGGCGGCTCATCGGTTGGCTGCGCCCGAGATCCGCGCCGAGTTCGGCGCCGACCTCAACCTGACCGACGGTGAGTTCAAACGGCAAGCGGGCCAGGAGCCCGTCCTCGAGCCCGCCTGGGACATGCGGGCATGGCGGCGCCGAATCATTACGCCCGGCGAGCCGACGCTGCGCCAGGACCGTCTGAATCGCCAGTGCCTCATCGAACTTCAGTCGGGCTGACGCCGCGGTGATGTCGTCCTCGGTGTCCGGGAGGTGAATCCGGGACAACGCGTCGGCGGTGGTGATCAGACCGCGCCGCTTGCGTTCGGCGTCACTGAGCGCGTCCGCGGTGTCGGGTCGGTGAGCGAGGACCCGGCGGACGGCACCCCAGATGTCCCAGGTCTGAATGTCGCGGGTGGCCGGATACAGCGGAATGATCGGCCGGTCGAACTGGGCGAGGAGACCGGCGGCATCGTCATCGGAGGTGAGATCGGCCTCGACCGCGTACATCTCGGTCAGCATCGCCGAACCGACCACGCGATCCACCTCGGAATCACCGTCGGGCAGGACCATCCAATCCGGATGCGACAACTGGATGGTGTCGCGGAAGAACTTCACCGTGCCCGCCATCATCACTCGCGCCCCCGGTTTCAGCCGGTGCTGGATGAATTTCGGATTGAAGAAGCTCGCCTCGTACTTACGGCTCTCGTCGGCGACCGTCACCTTGAGGAATCTGCCCGAGCGTTTCTTCATCGGAATGAGATCGGCCTTGGTGATACGGCCGACGATGGTCAGATACTCCCCCGTCTCGGGCATCTCCGCCTTCGACGCCTGCCCCTGGCGCACATATCGCCGTGGCGTGTAGTGCAGCAACTCGCCCACGGTCGTCACGCCCACCGAGGCCAGACCGTCGACCACCTTGTTGTCCAGAATCTCCGACAACGAATCCGACAGTGAAATCATAGGCTCTGGGAAATCATAGGCTCTGGGAAATCATAGGTTCTGGGAGATCATCGGTTTCGGGCACCCATCCCCGGTCACTCGACCCCGACCTCGATGAGGCGGTGGCGCTGACCGGTCTCGTAGACGGCAAGTTCGATGCCCTGATAGCTGCGTCGCATCTGTTCTGCGATCGCGTCGAGCGCGGCCTTGTCCACCTCGGTTCCGGCCAACACGGTGACCAGCTCGCCACCGGTGGCCAGCATCAGATCCACCAGAGCCGTTGCGGCCCCAGTCTGATCGGGTGCGACCACGAGCACGTCGGAGCCGATCAGCCCGAGCACGTCACCGACGTCACAGGTACCGGCCAGCGTCATCATCCGCTGTTCGGCGATCTGCAGTGATCCCCACCGCGTGCCTGCGGCCGCTTCGGCCATCGCGTAGGCATCGGCGTCGGCCTGCTCGCTCGGGTCGTGCACCGCCAGGGCGGCCAGACACTGGACCATCGACGACGTCGGCAGTGTGACGATCGCCCGCTGCGGGGACCGGACCTCGGTTGCGACGGTCACCAGTTCCTGAGATGCCAAGGCGCCGTTGGCCATCACCACGACATGCGCGCTGTCGGTGTTGCGGATCGCGTCGGCCAACTGCTCGGCGGTGAGACCTCCGTCGGCGAGGAGCACCGTCGCGCCCGCCTCGGTGAACAACTCGGCTGCACCCTCACCGGTGACCACCGCCACCACCGCACGTTTGTGCCGAGGCGGCGGCTCGACCGAATCAGCCTGCGCACGAATGGCATCCAATGCGAAACAGCTGATTCGGACGTCGGAGATGCGTCCGAGCAGCGCACCCGCCTCAACCGCCGCACCCGGGTCGCAGGTGTGCACGTGAACGGAGAACCGCTCGCCGTCCCCACTCGAACTGTCACCGACGATGACCACCGCGTCACCGACGTCGTCGAGGAAGCGGCGCAGATCTGCGATTCGCTCCCCGAGCGCACCGTGCAGCAGGTACATCACCTCGAAGTCCATGTCGCTGCCGTCGGTGCAGGTGTCGTCGGCCGAATGTCCGGGCTGCCCGCCGCCGGTGAGGATGCCGCGATAACGGCGGCGGCGGTTGGACACCCCGGTGAGCACCGACACCATGGCGTCGAGCAGCGCGAGGAACCCGCGGCCACCCGCGTCGACAACGCCCGCACTGGCCAGGACCGGGAGTTGGTCGGGGGTGCGTTCGAGGGCCTCGGCGCATTCGTCGGCGATGGCGCGGGCAAGATCACTGGCCGATTCGGACTCGTGCTCGGCTGCCGCCTGCGCGGCCACCCGGATCAGCGTCAGCACCGTCCCCTCCTGCGGCTCGCTGACCGCGCGGGTCGCGGCGAGCGATCCGAGACGCAAACCGGAGGCGACGAGATTCTTGAAGTTCAGCTCTGGCCCGTCGCCGAGCAATTCGGCGGCGTCGGCGAGACCCACCAGAACCTGCGACAAGATGATCCCGGAATTGCCCCGTGCCGCGGCCACCGCACCTTCGGCCATCGCCCGGGCCACATCCACAACCGCCACGTCCTCAGGCAGCGCCTGGGCAGCGTCCGCGGCCGCAGTCATCGTGAACACCATGTTGCTGCCCGTATCCGAATCCGGGATGGGGAACACATTGAGGTCATTGATCTCGCCACGCAGCGTCTCGAGGTTGTCGGCGCAGGCGCGCGCCCAGTCACGCAACAGCTGCGGGTTCATCGTCCGGGCGATCACACGACCCCTCATTCTGTTCTCGAGACGCTGGGATGTGTTCGAGATTACTCGGCGATCACGACAGACACCCCACGGCCGGCGATGCGTCCTCGCCGGTGGGGCGCGGATTTGGATGCGCCCCGGGCGGCCCGCTATCCTTGCAGGGTTGCCTGTCGGCGCACGCGCATGCTCCGTGCATTGTCCGACGCCACGACGGGCGGACCACCAGACCTTATTTCACCTATCAAGGGAGTTCGACGATGGCTGCCGTTTGCGACCTTTGCGGCAAGGGCCCGGGCTTCGGGAAGTCGGTTTCGCACTCGCACCGGCGCACCAACCGCCGCTGGAACCCGAATATCCAGTCGGTGCGCATCGAGGTTGCCCCCGGCAACCGCAAGCGCAAGAACGTGTGCACCTCGTGCCTGAAGGCCGGCAAGACCACCGCCGTCTGAGTCGGCGACCCTGGCGCATGCCGGGCAGGCGGTAGTTCCGCCACACCGACGAGACCCGACACCGACCGAGCAATCGCTCGCCCCGGCGTCGGGTCTTTGTTGTGCGCCTACTAGAGTTCGGCAGCATGACCTCCACCACATCCACCGCCACCACGCCCTCGACCGCCGAGCCGCTGGTCCACAGCGATGGCGGCGTTCTGACCATCACCGTCTCGACCGCCGCGGCCGGCACGTCACTGGCCGACGACGCCCTGGCCCAGGGTGCGCAGGCCCTGCGCGAAGTCGCCCGGGGCCAACGCGAGGCGGGAGCGATCCTGCTCGTCGGCGCGGGCGCCAATTTCTGTGCCGGCGGAAATGTGCGAGCGTTCGCCGCGGCCGAGGACCGGCCCACCTACCTGCGTGGCCTCGCCGACAACTTCCACGCGATGGTCGCCGCGCTGTACGAGGCCGACCGGCCCGTGGTAGCCGCTGTCAAGGGCTGGGCAGCCGGCGCCGGGATGTCGCTGGTACTGCACGCCGACCTCGCGATCGGCGGCGAATCCACCCGCATGCGTCCCGCCTACCGCGGCATCGGCCTGACCCCCGACGGCGGGATGACCTGGACGTTGCCGCGCGCAGTCGGGGCCGCCCGAGCCCGCAACATCATCCTCACCGATCGGGTGATCTCGGCGTCGGAGGCCGCCGACTGGGGTCTGCTGTCCGAGATCGTCGCCGACGACGATGTCGACGCGCTCGCCCGGGCCGCAGCCGAGAAGATCGCTGCCGGGCCATGGCAGGCCGATCAGGGTGCCCGCCGACTGCTGTCCGCGGCCCCCGATCACAGCCTGGTCGAGCATCTGGCGCTGGAGGCGCAATCCATCGCGCTGCGGTCGGGCGCGCCGGAGGGACGCGAGGGCGTCGACGCCTTCATCGGCAAGCGCAAGCCCGACTGGGCAGCCTCCCGTTAGAGCCCGTCAGGGCAAACGCCAATCGACCGGGTCGGCGCCGAGATCGGCGAGTTCGGAGTTCGCGCGACTGAAGGGCCGCGAACCGAAGAACCCCCGCGACGCCGACAGCGGCGACGGGTGCGGCGACACGATGACCGGGACATCCGGCATCCACTTCTGCAATTCGGCCGCGTGTTTGCCCCACAGAATCGCGACGAGTGGTTCGTCGCGATTGGCGAGCGCCTTGATCGCGCACTCGGTGACCTGCTCCCAGCCCTTGTTGCGATGCGACGCGGGCTCACCCGGCGAGACCGTGAGCACACGATTCAGCAGCAGCACGCCGGCGTCGGCCCAGGGACTCAGATCGCCGTTCGACGGCATCGGGTAGCCGAGGTCGGCGCAGTACTCGGTGTAGATGTTGGCCAGTGACCGCGGAATCGGCGAGACGTCGGGCGCCACCGAGAAGCTCAGTCCCACCGCATGCCCCGGCGTCGGATACGGATCCTGTCCGACGATGAGTACCCGCACATCGTCGAAGGGCCGCGTAAACGCCCGCAGCACGTGCTGGCCGGCCGGGAAATAGCCGCGGCCCTCGGCGATCTCGGCGCGCAGGAACTGCCCCATCTCGGCGACCGCCGACTCGACCGGCGCCAACGCCTCCGCCCACCCGGGATCGACCAACTCCGACAGGGGTTTCGGATTCGGGGGTTTCGCCATCAGTCGAGCCTCCGCAGTGCGGAGCGGTAGTACTGGGCGTTGCGGAAGTACATCTCGCAGTTGAGATCGACGTGGCCGTCAGTCACCTCGAAACCCTCGCGGATCTTCGCCGGGACACCCAACGCCATTCGGCGGGCGGGTACGGCGAACTTGAACGGCACCACAGCGCCGGCGCCGACGATCGCACCGTCACCGACCGTCGAACCGTTGAGCACCACCGACCCGGACGCGATCAGGCAGTTGTCCCCGATCGTCGCACCCTCAATGTGCGCGTTGTGCCCGACCACGCAGCCCGCCCCGATCACCGTCGGATCGACAGGGGTGCAATGGATCACGGTGCCGTCCTGGATGTTGCTGCGCGCGCCGATGCTGATGGTCCCGTAGTCGCCGCGCAGCACCGCGCCAGGCCACACCGACACCCCGTCGCCGAGGGTGACCGCCCCGATGACGACCGCGTCGGGATGGACATAGGTGTCCGCGCCCAGTATCGGCGCGCGGTCGTCGAGTGCATATATCGCCATGCCCCGATCTAATCACCCGCTTACCGATGGTCGCCGCGCGACCGGAGGATCGACGAACCCAGCCGTCAACTGTCCAGTCTCAGGCCGAGAAGGACTCCCAGCCACGCAATCGCGGACCGTCAGCGGCATGGATCGACCTGCCGTCGACCAGGACATCAGCGGGGACGCGCTCCACTCCCGGCGCCGAACTCACGCGGCCCGCTCGCTCCGCTCCCGGCGCCGACACCTCTCCGATCACCGTCCAGCCGGCCGGTACCGCGTCCGCGTCGAAGGCGGCCAGCAATTCGTGGTCTTCGCCGCCGGCGAGTACCCAGTCGACGACATCGGTGCCCAGCTCTTCCGCGAGCGCGGTCACCCTCTCATGTCGGGGCACGCTGCCTGAGCGCACCGACAGCCGAGTGCCCGACGCCTGCGCCATGGTGATCAATTCTTCGACGAGACCGTCCGAGATGTCGGTCATCGCATGTGCCCCGGCAGCCGCAGCAATCGGACCCTGGGTCAGGTCCGGCGATGGAATCCGATACGCGGCAACAAGATCCTGCCACTGCGCGATCAGGTCGTCATCCCCCGACGACAGCACCGCCAGGCCTGCGGCGCAGGCTCCCACCGGGCCGCTCACCGCGAGCACGTCTCCTGGGTTCGCGCCGCCGAGCACCACCGGCTCGGTGCCGTCCATCGCCCCGACTGCGGTGACACTGACCACTACTTGCTGCGCCGCCACGAGATCCCCACCGAGTACCCGCGCCCCGAGGCGATGCGCGGCGTCGACCATCCCCATGTTCAGGTCGAGCAGCGTCCCGACGAGAGTCGACGGCGGAGCCGCGATCGACACCACCACGCCCGTGGTTCGTCCGCCCATCGCGGCGATGTCCGCGGCACTCTGCACGATGGCGCGCGCACCCACGTCCTGGGCCGATGACCAGTCGAATCGGAAGTGCCTGCCCTCGACCGCGGTGTCGGTGCTGATCACCGTGACGCCCCGGGTGTCGATCACCGCGGCGTCGTCGCCCGATCCGATCACGATGTCGTGGTGTGCCGCCGAACCGCGTGCCTGTGCGGTGAACGCGGCGATCATGGCCCGCTCACCGATCTCGCCGACGGTCGCCGTACGCACACCATCGGACTCGGGCTTTCCGGCACCGGCGGCCGTCATTTCTGTTCACCCGGTCTCTCTGAGTCGCGCGTGGAAGGGTTTGTCGGTGACAATGTGTGCCACAGTGTATTGGCTCGGCGGGCGGTTCCCGCCGAGCGCGACATTGCCGCCGGCGTCGACAGCCCGATCCGGCGATGTGGATAAACGGAGAGGATGGCCGTGGTTCAGGCATACATACTGATCCAGACCGAGGTCGGACGGGCCGCGCTGGCCGCGGCGACCATCGCGGAGATCTCGGGGGTCGCCTCGTCCGAGGAGGTCAGCGGTCCTTACGACGTGATCGTCCGGGTCGATGCCGCCAACGCTTCTCACCTGACCGACGACGTCGTCCCGCAGATCCAGAAGGTGGACGGGATCACGCGCACCCTCACCTGCCCGGTGGTGAGCAGCACCCGCTGAGGCGGGCACTACCCTGTACCGAGTGAACGCAGCAGGCCCCGACGACAGCGGTTCGGTAGATCCGGACATCGCGGATACGGACGCCACCGGCAAGTCAGGTGGCGGCGACGCGGCGGATGACCGGGCGACAGTCGAGGCCACGACGGACGAGGAACCCACCGACGGTCGTTCGTCCGAGGGCCGCCCGGCCGAGCGCTACGGTTCCGGCCCGCGACTGAGTCCCGCGCTGATCGCAACCCTGGTCACGATTCCGATCATGGTGCTGGTGGGGTTCATCACCTATGCCGCGCTGAATCAGGACGACGACCCGACACCTGTCGACAACTACACCGTCGACACCGCAGTCGCGCCCGCGTGCGAGAAGTTCCTGGCCGCCCTTCCCGAACACTTCGACGGGTTCGGCGCCAAGGAGGTTCGGGGACAGAACGCCACCTGGCCGGCCTCGGGCGACGGTGACGACCTCACGCTGCGGTGCGGTGTGACCCGCCCCGCGGACCTGGCGCCGAGCAGCAAACTCCAGGTCGTCGATGCACCCGGGTCCGAACCAGTTCAGTGGTTCATCGTCGACACCATCGAGGGGCAGGGCCAGTCATATGTCGCCGTCGACCACCGGCCGTATGTTGCGCTGTGGGTGCCCGCCAACGCAGGCAACGGCCCCATCACCGACATCACCGGCGTGATCGCCAAGACGCTGCCGCCCGGGCCCCTCGAGTTTGCGCCCGCACCGTCACGGTGAGCGCGGGTGATTCCCGGCGTCAGTCACGGTAGATCTCGGGCTTGATCTCCCGCCCGAGCAGCGAGCTCACCGCATCTCCGACGGACATTCCCGAGTGGCACACCTTGTGCACCGCAGCTGTCAGGGGCATGTCGACCTGATGCTTCTCGGCCAGCGCCCGCACCGAGGTACACGACTTGACGCCCTCGGCGACCTGGCCGTGGGTCGCCTCCTGCGCCTGTTCCATCGTCAACCCCTCGCCCAGTCGGGCGCCGAAGGTGCGGTTCCTCGACAGCGGCGACGAGCAGGTCGCCACCAGATCACCGATCCCGGCGAGACCCGCGAGAGTTTCGATCTTCGCGCCGACCGCCACCGCGAGCCGGATGGTCTCGGCCAGCCCACGGGTGA
Source organism: Gordonia sp. NPDC003422 (assembly GCF_053588675.1). Classification (NCBI taxonomy): domain Bacteria; kingdom Bacillati; phylum Actinomycetota; class Actinomycetes; order Mycobacteriales; family Gordoniaceae; genus Gordonia; species Gordonia sp. NPDC003422. Next base: position 54,706 of record NZ_JBSFQL010000014.1, on the reverse strand, counting down.
TGATCGTCGCCAAGGTGTTCTGCCCGAATCCCACACCGCTGGCCATGCCGCAGGCGAGCGCGATGACATTCTTGGCGGCACCACCGATCTCGCAGCCGATCACATCGGTGTTGGTGTACGGCCGGAAGTAACCGGTCGCGAACGCCTTCTGGAGGCGGCCCGCCCGCTCTTCGTCGACGCACGCGATGACGGTGGCCGCGGGCTGTCCCTCTGCGATCTCACGCGCCAGATTGGGTCCGGTCAGGACCGCGATCTGCTCGTCGGGAAAGGCGGTGACCTCGGCGATGACCTCGCTCATCCGCAGCAAGGTACTCGTCTCCACCCCCTTGGCCAGGGACACCAGCGTGGCGTCCTTGCGCAGATGAGGGGTCCACGCAGCGAGGTTGTCGCGCAACGATTGTGACGGCACCGCGCACACCACCACGTCGGCTTCTGCCAGCAGTTCCGGGTAGGAGTTCGACGCCTCGAGGTCGGCGGGCAGGGTGATTCCCGCGAGGTAGTCGGAGTTGGTGTGGGTGGAATTGATCTCGTCGGCCAGTTCGGCCCGACGCGCCCAAATCGACGTCGGAGTCCCGGCGTCGACGAGAACCTTTGCCGTCGCGGTCCCCCAGGAACCCGCACCCATCACCACCGCACGCACTGTCGTCCTCTCGTCGAGCCTGTGTTGGTGATCACCCTAGCCCTCGCCATCGATGCTTCGGCACGGAACCGGCCCGGGAGGACCAGCCGTATCCTGAGGAATGTGATGGAGTCTCGGGCCGCCGGCGCATGCGGCGGCGTCGCCGCCGATGGCACGCGGCGATCGGGACGGGTTTCGGCGGTGCTGGCCGTCAAACACCTGCGCGACGCCAAAACCCGTCTCGCTGCGACGCTCTCTCCCACCGCGTCGGTGACCGACCATCGTTCCCTTGTCCTCGCGATGCTGCTCGACACCATCGGGGCTCTGACGTCGGCCGGTGTGGATCAGATTCTGGTGGTGAGCCCCGACAACGATGTCCTGACGCATGCCCGGGCCGCGGGCGTGCGCGGCGTGCGCGAACCGGCCCGAGGTGACCGGGAGACGCCGGTGGCTGGGCTCAACCGTGCATTCGCCGACGGAGCACACCGCGCGCAGGAGATCTGGCCCGAGTCGGATTGGGTGCTGCTCATCCAGGCGGACCTACCGGCCGCACGCGCGACCAGTCTCATCGAGGTGATCGACGCCGCCGAGCAGGTCGCACGCAATCGTCTCTGCGATGAGGTCCTGCTCGCCGATCGGGACGGTTCGGGCACCGTGCTGTTGCTCCGACGCCCGTCGTGCGTCGATCCGCCCCGTTTCGGTGCGGGTTCGGCGGCCGCGCACCGGGGTGCGGGCGCGCTCGAACTCGATCCTGACCGGCTGCGCTGGTCCGATCTGCGGACCGACGTCGACACGGCCGGCGACCTCGACGCCGCGGCCGCTCTGGGCTTGGGTCCGAAGACATCCGCTGTGTTGAGCGCATGGGGTGAATCCGCCGACTGACGGGTCGCCGCCGACCCGCCTCACGCCGACCCACCGCGTGATGCGCCCACCGGCGTCACAGATTCGGCCGATGAGTCATGATTGACCGGTGAGCCCTGCCGACGCCTTCGACGCCTCCCCCGACTCGGGCACCCAGACACCGGAATCGCATGTGACAGAACCGACGGTCACGACCTCGATACCAGGCGCGCCGCCCGCGGCCACCCTGATCCCCGACGAGTCGGCCGACCTGCCCGAAGACCGGTACCTGAACCGGGAACTGAGTTGGCTCGATTTCAACTCCCGGGTGCTGGCGCTGGCCGAGGACACCTCGATGCCGCTCCTGGAGCGTGCGAAGTTCCTCGCGATCTTCGCGTCGAATCTCGACGAGTTCTTCATGGTGCGCGTCGCAGGTCTCAAACGCCGCGACGAGACCGGGCTGTCGGTACGCTCCGCCGACGGACTCTCGCCCCGAGAGCAGTTGTTGCGCATCGCGGGCCGCACCCAGACCATTGCCGACCGGCACGCCCGCGTGTTCATGGACTCGGTGCGGCCGGCGTTGGCGGAGAACGACATTCACGTGGTCGGCTGGTCGGACCTGACCGACGAGCAGCAGCGCCGAATGGTGGAACACTTCCACGACGAGGTCTTTCCTGTCCTCACCCCGCTCGCCGTCGATCCCGCGCACCCGTTCCCTTACATCAGCGGTCTCTCACTCAATCTCGCGGTGACGGTCCGCGAAGATGCCGAGAGCGGCGAACACTTTGCGCGCGTCAAGGTGCCCGACAACGTGAATCGCTTTGTGCGCGTGGATCAACTCCTGCCGCGGCCGACCGGGGAAGGCAAGGAACAGAAGCGCACCGTGGTGTTCCTGCCCATGGAGAATCTGATCGCGGCGAACCTCGAACACCTCTTCCCTGGCATGGAAATCGTTGAGCACCATGCCTTCCGGATCACCCGCAATGCGGACTTCGAAGTCGAGGAGGATCGCGACGAGGATCTTCTCCAGGCCCTCGAGCGGGAACTCGCGCGCAGGCGCTTCGGCTCCCCGGTGCGCCTCGAGGTCGCCGACGACATGAGCGAGCACATGCTCGAGTTGCTGCTGCGCGAGCTCGACGTCAATCCCGCAGATGTCATCCAGGTACCCGGTCTCCTCGACCTGTCGTCGCTGTTCGAGGTCAACGCACTCGACCGGCCGCATCTCAAGGACCGTCCGTTCGTCCCGGCGACGCATCCCGCCTTCGGGGAGCGCGAAACCCCGAAGAGTGTCTTCTCCACCTTGCGCGAGGGTGACGTGCTGGTGCATCACCCCTACGACTCGTTCTCGACGAGCGTGCAGCGCTTCATCGAACAGGCCGCCGCCGACCCGCAGGTTCTTGCCATCAAACAGACCCTGTACCGCACGTCGGGCGACTCGCCCATCGTCAATGCGCTGATCGACGCGGCCGAGGCCGGTAAGCAGGTCGTGGCGCTCGTGGAGATCAAGGCGAGGTTCGACGAGCAGGCCAACATCAAGTGGGCACGTCAGCTCGAGCAGGCCGGAGTCCACGTGGTCTACGGCCTCGTCGGCCTCAAGACCCACTGCAAGACCTGTCTCGTGGTGCGTCGCGAGGGCTCGTCCATCAAGCGGTATTGCCACATCGGCACCGGCAACTACAACCCGAAAACCGCTCGCCTGTACGAGGATGTGGGTCTGCTGACGGCATCCCCGGACATCGGCGCGGATCTGACCGATCTCTTCAATACCCTCACCGGCTACTCCCGCAAGAAGGAGTACCGCAACATCTTGGTTGCGCCGCACGGGATTCGGGCAGGCATCATCGCCCGCATCAATCGGGAGATCGAACTGCACCGCGAGGGCAACCCGCAGGCGCGGGTGCAGGTGAAGGCCAATGCACTCGTCGATGAGCAAGTGATCGACGCCCTCTATCGGGCATCGCAGAATGGCGTTCCCGTCGAGATCGTGGTGCGCGGAATCTGCGCGCTGCGGCCGGGGATGGAGGGCATCAGCGACAACGTGGTCGTCCGATCCATCTTGGGCCAATTCCTCGAGCACTCGCGAATCCTGTATTTCGGTGCGCAGGACGAGTACTGGATCGGCAGCGCCGACATGATGCATCGCAACCTCGATCGTCGCGTCGAGGTCATGGCGCAGGTGCGTGATCATCGACTCACCGCCGAACTGGGTGAGATGTTCGCCTCCGCACTGGATCCACGCACGCGCTGCTGGATACTCAAGTCCGACGGAAGCTGGGTGGCATCACCCGCCGCCGGCGAAGACGTTCGCGACCATCAGCGAGAGATGATGCGCCGCAATCGCCGACGTCCGGACATCGGGTCATGACGGGCAGCACCTTTTCGTAACCTCGACGCTCTAGGATCGCTCCCGATGTCGAAGACAGTGAAATCCGTGTGGGCCGCCGGCGGCGTCGTGTGGCGCGCGACCTCCGACTCGGTAGAAGTCGCAATCGTGCACCGGCCCCGCTATGACGACTGGACCCTGCCGAAGGGCAAGGCCGAAACCGGCGAAACCCTTGTGGACACCGCGGTCCGGGAGATCGCCGAGGAGACGGGCTTCAACGTTCGACTCGGCCGACACCTCCGCGACGTCAGCTACGACCTCGATCACTCACGCAAACACGTCCGGTATTGGTCGGCACCGGTCATCGACGGCGAGTTCGCCGCCAACGGCGAGGTCGACAAACTGCGCTGGCTCGACGTCGACAAGGCGGAGAATCAACTCAGCTATGCACTCGATCGCAAGATCCTGCGCGAGTTCACCCGACTGCCGGCCGACCTGCACACTCTGCTGCTGGTACGACATGCCAAGGCGGGACGGCGATCGCGCTACCGCGGCGACGACCGGCTGCGTCCTCTCGACTCGGAGGGGCGCAAGCAGGCCGACGCACTGGTCGGATTGCTGAGCGCATTCGGCGCCACTCGGGTGCATGCCGCCGATCGGGTCCGCTGCCGACAAACCGTCGAACCGTTCGCGTCATTCCTCGACACCGCGATCGAAAACGAGCCGACGCTGTCGGAGGAGTCATACCGGTCGGAACCGAAACCCGCGCACCGCCGGATCCGGGAGATCGCCGCCGACCTCGACCATGTGCACGCGGTCTGCAGTCAGGGCAAGGTCATTCCGCCGTTGATGGCATGGTGGGCCGATCGCGACGGCATCCGGCTACCCGCGGCGCGGAACCGCAAGGGAAGCGTGTGGGTCGTGTCGGCGCACGACGGTCGGCTCGTCGCCGCCGACCACATCTCGAGTCCGCTGCCCATGCCGTTGTAGCGATGCCCTGACGGGGCGGTCTTGCTCGGCATACAGTTCAGCCCTCGACGGGGGAAGTACGTCGAGGGCTGAACGGGGTTGGGTGCGAAGCTACTCAGCGACGAGTGCGCTTGGCCGGGGCCTTCTTGGCCGGAGCCTTCTTGGCTGCGGTGGCCTTCTTTGCCGGAGCAGCCTTCTTGGCCGGCGCCTTCTTGGCGGGAGCCTTCTTGGCTGCGGTGGCCTTCTTGGCGGGCGCTGCCTTCTTGGCGGGAGCCTTCTTGGCTGCGGTGGCCTTCTTTGCCGGAGCAGCCTTCTTGGCCGGAGTGGCCTTCTTGGCTGCGGTGGCGCGCTTGGCCGGTGCGGCCTTCTTGGCCGGAGCGGTTGCGCCGCTACCGCGCTTGACGGCCGGGCCGGACGCAGCGAGCTTCTGCTTGCCGGCGACGACGGCCTTGAACTGAGCGCCCGGACGGAACGCCGGAACGGACGTCGCCCGCACCTTCACGGTCTCGCCGGTACGCGGGTTGCGGGCCACACGCGGTGCGCGCCGCCGCTTCTCGAAGACGCCGAACCCGGTGATGGTCACGCTCTCACCCTTGTTCACCGCCCGAACGATCGTGTCCACCACGAGCTCGACGGCTTCGGTCGCAGTCTTGCGATCCGCGTCGAGCTTCTTGGTCAGCTCATCGATGAGCTCTGCCTTGTTCATTGATTACCTCCGCAAGCTGTTCTGACCACGCTTTTTTGGCCAGCTACCACCACACGGTAAACAACGAATTCGAAAACGTCCATCTTCCACGCCAATTAGACGGGCATGTTGCGAAATCGATAGTGATGGCCGTCATCTCCCCGAACGGGGATATGGGGTTTGGGAAGCGGTCCGAAATCAGGCCGGAAGCGTGACCGGTTTGAAAGCGGGACGAGTCGCCTCGTAGTCGGAAATCGCTTCTACCTGGCGCAATGTCAGCCCGATGTCGTCGAGACCTTCCATCAGACGCCACCGCGTGTAGTCATCAATTGCCAACGGCACCACGAGGTCTGCAGCGGTGACGGTCTTATGGACAAGGCTCACCGTCACTTCCAGACCCGGCTGCTCGTCGAGACGCTTCCACAACAACTCGACGTCGGACTGCTCGACCTGCGCGGCAACCAATCCGGCCTTCCCGGCGTTGCCGCGGAAGATGTCGGCGAACCGCGACGAGATCACCACCCGAAACCCGAAGTCCGACAGTGCCCAGACGGCGTGCTCGCGCGACGACCCGGTGCCGAAGTCGGGCCCGGCGACGAGAACCGAACCGCGACTCCACGGCTCGTTGTTGAGGATGAAGTCGGGATCGGCACGCCATCCGGCGAAGAGTCCGTCCTCAAAGCCCGTGCGGGTCACCCGCTTCAGGTAGACGGCCGGGATGATCTGGTCGGTGTCGACGTTGCTGCGGCGCAGGGGAACGCCGATTCCTGTGTGTTCGGTGAAAGGTTGCATCGAGAGGCCTTTGGTGTGGTGAGGGACGTTGTGGGATCTGGTCAGGACAGGTCGGCGGGAGACGAGAGAGTTCCGCGGACCGCGGTGGCCGCTGCCACCGCAGGCGAAACGAGGTGCGTCCGGCCGCCTTTGCCCTGCCGTCCTTCGAAATTGCGGTTCGACGTCGAGGCGCAGCGTTCCCCCGGCGACAGCTGATCGGGGTTCATGCCAAGGCACATCGAGCATCCCGCCTGCCGCCACTCGGCGCCCGCGCCGACAAAGATCTCGCCGAGCCCTTCGTCTTCGGCCTGTGCCCGCACGCGCATCGATCCTGGCACGATCAGCATGCGCATCCCGTCGGCGATCTTGCGGCCCTTCAGGATGCCGGCCACCGCCCGCAGATCCTCGATCCGGCCATTGGTGCACGAACCGACGAACACGGTGTCGACCTTGATGTCGCGCAGCGGCATGCCGGGACGCAGATCCATGTACTCCAACGCCTTCGAGGCCGAGCTCGCCGCGGTCTCGTCACCCATGTCGGCCGGGTCCGGGACCACCGAACCGAGCGGAGCACCCTGGCCGGGGTTGGTCCCCCAGGTCACGAACGGGCTCAACGCGGACGCGTCGATGTGCACCTCGGCGTCGAACTCGGCACCTTCGTCGGTGCGCAGACTGTCCCAATACTCCACTGCGGCATCCCATTCCGCACCGGTCGGCGCATTTGGACGGTCCTTCAGGAAGTCATAGGTCACCTGGTCGGGTGCGATCATCCCGGCACGCGCGCCGGCCTCGATCGACATGTTGCATATGGTCATTCGGGCTTCCATCGACAGCTTCTCGATGGCTGCGCCGCGGTATTCCAAGACGTAGCCCTGCCCGCCACCGGTGCCGATCTTGGCAATGACGGCCAAGATCAGGTCCTTGCTCGTCACACCGTGGGGTAGTTCGCCGTCGACGGTGATCGCCATGGTGCGGAACGGCCGCAGCGACAGAGTCTGGGTTGCCAGAACGTGTTCCACCTCGGATGTGCCGATTCCCATCGCCAGCGCACCGAACGCACCGTGCGTCGAGGTATGGCTGTCACCGCACACGACCGTCATCCCCGGCTGGGTCAGACCGAGCTGCGGACCGACGACATGCACGATGCCCTGCTCGGCATCGCCCATGGGATGCAACCGGATACCGAACTCTTCGCAGTTGTGGCGGAGGGTCTCCACCTGTGTACGCGACACCTCGTCGGCGATCGGCTTGAAGATGTCGAGGGTCGGGACGTTGTGATCCTCGGTGGCGATCGTCAGATCGGGGCGGCGCACCGGACGCCCGGCAAGGCGGAGCCCCTCGAAGGCCTGCGGACTCGTCACCTCGTGCACGAGATGCAGGTCGATGTAGATGAGGTCGGGATTCTTCGCGCCGGATGCATCGGTGTCACCGGGCACCACAACGTGGTCTTGCCACACCTTCTCGGCGAGAGTACGCGGCTGGGCTGGGCTGTTACTCATGGCTGCACTCGTCTATCTCGTGAACTACTGGGGCTATCTGGAGTTCTCACCGGATGTCTCGTCAACGTGAACATCGCCAACGTGGACATCTCAGTATTTGGACGGATAGTATCGTCCTATGGGAAATGATAGCGCATCTCCGGTCAGCAGCGGAATCGGAGTACTCGACAAGTCGGTCGCGGTTCTGCACGCGATCGCCGAGGCGCCATGCAATCTCACCGAACTCTGTGCGCACACCGGACTCCCCCGCGCGACCGCGCACCGGCTGGCCGTCGGCCTCGAAGCGCACCGGTTCCTGGCCCGCGACAGTTCCGGACGGTGGCAACCGGGACCGGCGCTCGGAGAGCTCGCGGCGTCGGCCCACGATCCGGTGACCGAGGCCGCCCTCATGGTGCTCCCGCGACTGCGTGACATCACCGGCGAATCGGTCCAGGTCTATCGCCGCGAAGGTGCCGAACGCGTGTGTGTCGCGGCGATGGAACCGCCTACGGGACTTCGGGACACGGTCCCGGTGGGCACCCGGTTCCCGATGAGTGCCGGATCGGCGGCCAAGGTGCTGCTCGCCTGGGCCGACCCGGCGACCCAGCGAGCCCTGGTGCACGACAGCGTGTTCAGCGAACGGGCCCTGCACGAGATCCGTCGTCGGGGATGGGCACAGAGCGCAGGAGAACGTGCCGCAGGCGTCGCCAGCGTGTCGGCGCCGGTGCGCGACGCCGGCGGGGACGTCGTCGCCGCCATCTCGGTGTCGGGTCCGATCGACCGGATGGGCCGACGCCCGGGCGCCCGGTGGGCGGCAGACCTCCTCGCCGCGGCCGACGCGATCCACAAGAGACTCCAGTCATCTCGCGGGTGAGGTGTGCCGTCGATCTCAGGCGTCGGCTAGCGTCAGAGCATGGGAGTCAATCAGCGCACACAGATCGTCATGACCGACGACGAGATCACCGAGTTCATCGCCCGCAGCCGGACCGCCACCCTGGCGACCACCGGACCGGACGGCGGCATCCACCTCGTCGCGATGTGGTACGGCATCGTCGACGGCGAGATCTGGTTCGAGACCAAGGCCAAATCGCAGAAGGCCGTCAACCTCCGACGCAACAGTCGCTGCTCGGTCCTCGTCGAAGACGGTGACACCTACGGCACCCTGCGCGGCGTCGCGATCGAGGGCACCGCGGAGATCCTCGACGACCCCGACTCCTGCCTGAAGGTAGGGATCAGTGTGTGGGAGCGCTACACCGCGCCCTACACCGAGGAGTCCAAGCCCTTCGTCGAGCAGATGATGAACAAGCGTGTCGCGGTGCGCGTCATCCCGTCGCGGACGCGCTCGTGGGATCACCGCAAGCTCGGTCTGGGCGAGATGCCGGTGTCGGGCTCGACCGTGCCGTCGACATAACAGTCGCCAAAAGCGAAGGCGCCCCCTCCGACATCTCGGAGGGGGCGCCTTCGTTGTAGCCCCGACGGGATTCGAACCCGCGCTACCGCCTTGAGAGGGCGGCGTCCTAGGCCGCTAGACGACGGGGCCAAGGAACTTTCGTTCTTGAACTGCTACATCCGATGAGACCCTACTCGGTGCTCATCGTGTGTAGTTCGCTGGGGTACCAGGACTCGAACCTAGAATGGCTGAACCAGAATCAGCTGTGTTGCCAATTACACCATACCCCAAGGCTTTGACCATTCCCGCGAGGAAACGGCCGAGCGCTAGAGTATCAAAGCCTGACCAGAAGACCACAAACGTGCAGCTCAGGCCCTATTTTTCGCTCAGTTCCCGCGCGGCCGCCAAGCGGGCCAGCGTCTTGTCGCGGCCGAGGATCTCCATCGACTCGAACAGCGGCGGACTCACCTGCGAGCCGGTGACCGCCACCCGCACCGGGCCGAATGCCTTCCGCGGCTTGAGTTCCAGACCGTCGACCAGAGCACTGTTGAGCGCGTCGTGGATCGACGGAGTGGTCCAGGACGGCAACTCGGCTATCGCGTCGATGGTGGCAGTGAGGACCGGTACGGCGTCCGGGCCGAGGTTCTTGTTCGCCGACTTCTCGTCGATGACGAAGTCCTCGTCGGAGACGTAGGCGAAGCTGATCAGATCCCAGGCGTCACCGAGAACCTGTATGCGGGTCTGGACCAACTCGGCGAGCGCGGCGAAGGTCGCGTCGTCGATCCGCTCCGTCAGCTTGCCCTGACCGATGAGGAACGACTTGAGTCGGGCGGTGAAGTCACCGAGCTCGAGCATGCGGATGTGCTCGGCGTTGATCGCATCGGCCTTCTTCTGATCGAAACGGGCGGGATTGGAGTTCACGTCGTGCACGTCGAAGGCGGCGATCATCTGTTCGAGGGTGAACACATCCGTCTCGTGCGAGTACCCCCAACCGAGCAGTGCGAGGTAATTGAGCAGCCCCTCCGGGAGGAAACCGCGATCGCGGTGATGGAACAGATTCGACTCCGGATCGCGCTTGGAGAGTTTCTTGTTGCCCTCCCCCATCACGAACGGCAGATGCCCGAACGCCGGCACCGCGTCGGCGACACCGATCCGAATGAGCGCCTGGTACAGCGCGATCTGGCGGGGAGTCGAGGACAACAGATCTTCGCCGCGCAGGACGTGGGTGATCTTCATCAACGCGTCGTCGACCGGGTTGACCAACGTGTAGAGCGGATCGCCCGAGGCACGGGTCAGCGCGAAGTCGGGGACGGTGCCGGCCTTGATGGTCGTGGTACCGCGGACCAGATCGTCCCAGCTGATGTCGGCGTCCGGCATGCGTAGGCGCACAACAGGTTTGCGGCCCTCGGCGAGAAAGTCGGAGCGCTGTTCGGGGGTGAGGTCGCGGTCGAAGTTGTCGTAGCCGAGTTTCGGATCACGACCGGCCGCCCGGTGTCGCGCCTCAACCTCCTCGGGTGTGGAGAACGCGTGATACGCCTCGCCCGAGGCCAGCAACTTCTCGACGACCTCGGCATGGATCTCGCGTCGCTCCGACTGCCGGTAGGGCCCGTACGGCCCCCCGACCTCGGGCCCCTCATCCCAGTCGAGGCCGAGCCACCGCAACGCCTCCAGGATTGCGTCGTAGGACTCCTGACTGTCACGCGCGGCGTCGGTGTCCTCGATGCGGAACACGAAGGTGCCGTTGTCGTGCCGGGCCTGAGCGAAGTTGAACAGTGCGGTCCGCACCAGACCGACGTGCGGCGTCCCGGTCGGCGACGGACAGAAACGGACGCGCACACCCTCGTTGTTCATGTGGGCCAGCGTATCGAACGCCCGATGCCCCGATCGTCAGCGGTGACGGCCGAGGAACTCGACGAGAAGTCGATTCACCTCGGCGGGCTGCTCGAGGTAACCGAAGTGCCCGGCCTTGGCGACCTCGGCGTACTCGGCACCCGGAACCGCGTCGGCCACCTCGCGTGCGAGTTTCGGCGGCAGGGTGCGATCGTCGGCAAACCCGATCACGAGCATCGGACGCGTGATCGCTCGATACGCAGCCAGCCGGTTGGCCTCCTGGTTGTGCAACTCGAGTTGTGCACGCACGCCGGCCGTCACCGTCTGCGGCGAGAAACCGATCACGTCGAGCCAGTCACGGGCGGAACGATCGTCGTCGAGCGTGTGCGGCGACAGGTTCAGATGTGCGGTGATCGCCGCCTGATACTCCGGTGGCAGCTTGATCTTGTTGTCGTAGAGGTCGCGCTCGCCGGCCGAAATCGCTTCCTGCAGCGGCGTACCCCGACCGTAGGTGGCAACGGCGACAGCGGCTTTCACCACGTCGGGGCGTGCGAGCGCGAGCTCCTGGGTGATGCGCGCGCCGAGGGACGTTCCGACGACGAGGGCCGGCCCGCCGCCGACATGCTCGATGAGAGCTGCCGTGTCGGCGACCATGTCGTCGACGGTGAATCCCTCGGCGCACTCGGATGACGGTGCGATACCCCGGTTGTCGAAGGTCACCACCCGATAGCCCGCCTTCACCAGTGCGGGTTCCTGATTGGCCTTCCAGACCCGGCCCGGACTGCCGGTACCCATCACCATGACGACGAGCGGACCGTCGCCACTCACGTCGTAGGAGATGTCGATGCCGTTGACCCTCGCGACGGTCACGACCTCTCCCCAACCGGATTGGACAGCGTCCCCAGCCCCTCGACCGTGACCGAAACCCGTTGTCCGGCAACCATTGGGCCGATCCCTTCGGGCGTTCCGGTCAAGATCACGTCACCGGGCAGCAGCGTCATGACGCGCGAGATCCACTCCACGATCGCGCCGATGTCGTGCAGCATCAACGACGTTCGGCTGCGCTGGCGGACCTCACCGTCGAGTTCGGTGCGCAGTTCCACGTCGGACGGGTCGAAGTCGGTGTCGATCCATGGTCCGAGTGGGCAGAACGTGTCGTAGCCCTTGGCGCGGGTCCACTGCCCGTCGATCTGCTGCTGGTCGCGCGCGGTGACATCGTTGGCAACCGTGTAACCGAGGATCACGTCCTTGGCCCGTGCGGCCTTGACGTCCCTGCATGGTTGCCCGATGACCACCGCGAGTTCGCCCTCGTAGTCCACTCGTTCCGACGAGGGCGGACGCAGGATCGGGACGTCGGGACCGATGATCGAGGTGTTCGGCTTGATGAAGATCACCGGCGACGCCGGGGCCCGCCCACCCATCTCCTTGATGTGATCGGCGTAGTTCTTGCCGATGCAGATCACCTTGCTCGCCAGGATCGGTGCGAGCAGCCGTACGTCGGCGAGCTTCCACGACCGGCCGGTGAAGGTGGGTGTGCCGAACGGGTGCTCGGCGATCTCCTTGGCCACCGCATCCGGTGTCACTCCATCCGGACCGGCCCCCTCGATGGAGACGAATGCCACTCCGCCGGGACTCGCGATTCGACCTAAGCGCATGTCGATGACACTACCGCCGGGTCTCAGATGTCGAGAACCGGGTTGGAGTGGTTGCGTGGCTCGTTCTAATATGTGGGCATTGAGTTCCAAAATATGAGATTGGTGGTGAGCGACGTGACCGTGATCGACGCGGTGTCCGTGCAACGCAGGTGGTCGATGCTCGGATGTTCGCTGCTTGCCGCCCTCACCACCACCTGCGTGGTGAGCGGAGTCGCCTATCTGATTCCGGCGCTGCACGCCGACGCCGGGCTCACGCTGACCGAGGCGTCGACACTCGCCGCCATCCCGACCGTGGGGTTGATGGTCGCCATCATCGGCTGGGGCATGCTGCTCGACCGGTACGGCGAGCGACGCATCCTGACGATTTCGCTGTCGATCAGCCTGGCCGGTGCGAGTGCGGCCGCGGCGGCAGCGTTCGCCGGTGCCTCGTATCTCGTGCTCGGTGCTTGCCTGCTCATCGGCGGCGTCGGATCGGGTGCGGCCAACGGTGCGAGCGGTCGGATCGTTGTCGGGTGGTTCCCCGCCGACCAGCATGGCACCGCGATGGGTATTCGCCAGATGGCCCAGCCGCTGGGCATCGCAGTATGTGCACTCACCATGCCGGCGACGGCGGCGGCGCACGGAATCGGTGCAGCACTTGCCATTCCGGCCGTCGTGACCGCGGCGGGACTTATCGCGGTACTGATCGGCGTCGTCGATCCGCCGCGGCACCCGACCCGCGTCGTGGACTCGCACGCACCAGCTCCGAAGCGAAATCCCTACCGGGAGAGCAGTTTCCTGGCCCGCGTACACACCGTCAGCGTTCTGCTGGTGGTACCGCAGTCGATGCTGTGGACCTTTGTGCCGACCTGGCTGATCGTCGCGCATCATTGGGCGCCGACGACAGCCGGTGTCTTGATCACCGTGACCCAGGTGATCGGTGCGCTCGGTCGGATCGTCGCCGGCCGGTGGTCGGACGCCTGGGCGTCCCGGATGCGCCCGGTCCGGCTCATCGCGATCGGCGCGGCCGCCGCGATGGCTGCGCTGGCCTTCGCCGACTGGATCGACAGCCCATGGGCGCCCGCCCTGATGGCGGTGGCCACGGTGATATCGGTCGCCGACAACGGACTCGCGTTCACCGCCATCGCGGAGTACGCGGGACCCGAATGGAGCGGTCGGGGTCTGGCCGTGCAGAACACGGGTCAGTATCTGGCGACGGCGGTGACCACACCGGTGTTCGGCGCATTGATCGCGGCCGTGGGCTTTCCGCTGACCTTCGCGATCACCGCGCTGACGCCATTACTGGCCGCTCCCCTGGTACCCGACGATCCGCCGGTCGTCGAAGAGCCGGTGGCATAGGCCGCCTCGACACACTCTGTGTCCACATGAGAACCTGCGTGCTCCAGCACACAGGTTCTCCTGCAGCACGCAGGGATGTTGTCTACAGCGACTCAGGCGAGCCGTTCGCGAATCCGCTTGCCGACCTCGCTGGTGCTCAGGACCGCACCGCCGCGATCGGCGAGGTCGTCGGCGACCGCCTTCTCGACGCGCTTGGCCGCATCGGCCTCACCGAGATGCTCGAGCAGCAGGGCGACCGAGAGGATCGCGGCCGTCGGATCGGCCTTGCCCTGTCCGGCGATGTCGGGGGCACTGCCGTGGACGGGCTCGAACATCGACGGGTTGGTTCGGGTCGCGTCGATGTTGCCGGACGCGGCGAGACCGATTCCACCACTCACCGCGGCCGCGATGTCGGTGATGATGTCGCCGAACAGGTTGTCGGTGACGATGACGTCGAATCGGCCCGGATCGGTCACCAGGTAGATGGTGGCGGCGTCGACGTGGCAGTAGTCGGTGGTCACATCGGGGAACTCGGCCCCGATCTCCTCGACCGCGCGCGCCCACAGCGACCCGGCAAAGGTGAGCACGTTGGTCTTGTGCACCAACGTCAGATGCTTGCGCCGCTGCTGAGCCCGGCCGAAGGCATTACGGACGACGCGTTCGACGCCGTAGCGCGTGTTGACGCTGACCTCGGTGGCCACCTCGTGCGGGGTTCCGGTCCGAATGGCCCCGCCATTGCCCGTGTACGGCCCTTCGGTGCCCTCGCGGACCACCACGAAGTCGATGTCGGGGTCGCCTGCGAGCGGCGTGGACACACCCGGGAACCGTCGCGACGGGCGCAGGTTCACGTGATGGTCGAGCGCGAAGCGCATCGTCAGCAGCAGGCCGCGCTCAAGGACACCCGACGGCACCGACGGGTCGCCGATCGCGCCGAGCAGGATGGCGTCGTGCTCACGCAGCGACTCGAGGTCAGCGTCAGTGAGCAGTTCGCCGTTGCGGTGGTAGCGGCGGGCACCGAGATCGAACTCGGTGGTGTCGACGTCGGGAACCACCGTCCGCAGCACGTCGAGTGCTTCGCCGATGACCTCCGGCCCGATGCCGTCGCCGGCGATGACGGCAAGTTTCATGACAGATCCACCTGTTCGATGAGAGTTGCGCCGACCGCATCGGAGATCGCGGAGACGAGGTCGTCGGCGATCTTGTCACCAACGCGGAGCATCATCGTCGCGCCCGGTCCCTCGGCGTCCTGGGACAGGCCGGCAGCGAGGATGTCGATACCGGCGTTGCCGAGCAGCGTGCCGATCTTGCCCAGCGAACCAGGCTGGTCGGCGTAGCTGACCAGCAGGTTGTGGCCCTCGGCACGCAGGTCGAAGTTGCGGCCGTTGATGTTGACGATCTTCTCCACCAGCTGCGGCTCGGTGAGCGAGCCGGCGACATTGAGCACCGAACCGTCGGCGAAGACGGCCTTCACATCGACGACGCTGCGGTGGTTGGGGCTTTCGGTGGCTGTGGTCACCTCGGAGGTGACACCACGCTCGGTGGCCACTGCGGGCGCGTTGACGAAGGTGACAGGCTCCTCGAGGACCGCCGAAAACAGTCCGCGCAGCGCCGAGAGACCGAGGACCTCGACGTTGCTCGACGCGAGTTCACCGCGCACGTCGACGACGATCGAGGTCGGCGGCTCCGGGCTGATCGCGCCGATGACGACGCCGAGCTTGCGGGCCATCTCGAGCCACGGCGCGACCTCTTCGTCGACCGCCCCACCCGTGATGTTGACCGCATCCGGCACAAAGTGGCCGGCCAGGGCAAGTCGGACGCTCTTGGCGACGTCGGTACCGGCTCGATCCTGCGCCTCGCTGGTGGAAGCGCCGAGGTGAGGTGTGACCACCACCTGCGGCAGTTCGAACAGAGGCGAATCGGTGCACGGCTCGGTCGCGTAGACGTCGAGACCCGCGCCCCGGACCTGTCCGGCGGTGATCGCGTCGGCGAGCGCCTGCTCGTCGATCAGCCCGCCACGCGCGGCGTTGACGATGACCACGCCCTTCTTGGTGCGGGCCAACTGCTCGGCGCCGATGAGACCCAGCGTCTCCGGCGTCTTGGGAAGGTGCACGGTGATGAAGTCGGCACGCTCGAGCAGCTCGTCGAGCGTGACCAGCTCGATGCCGAGCTGTGCGGCGCGGGCCGGCGACACATACGGGTCATAGGCGATGACATGGGTCTCGAAGGCCGCCAGACGCGCTGCGACGAGCTGGCCGATACGACCGAGCCCGACCACGCCGACCGTCTTGTCGAAGATCTCGACACCGTTGAAGGACGAGCGCTTCCAGGTGTGGTCACGCAGCGTCGCATCGGCCGCCGGGATCTGGCGGGCCGCCGACATCAGCAAGGCGATGGCGTGTTCGGCGGCGGTGTGGATGTTGGAGGTGGGCGCGTTGACCACCATCACGCCACGCGATGTCGCGGCCGGCACATCGACGTTGTCCAGGCCGACGCCGGCACGGGCGATGATCTTGAGCTTCTTGCCCGCCTCGAGCACATCGGCGTCGACGGTCGTCGCCGACCGGACGAGCAGGGCGTCGGCGTCGACGACGGCGTCGAGCAGCTTCGGACGATCCGGACCGTCGACCCACCGCACTTCGACTCCGTCGCCGAGCGCCTCCACCGTGGAGGGCGCCAACTTGTCGGCGATCAGGACAATCGGACGGCCAGCAGAGCTCACTTTATGTTTCTCCATGTCGGACGTGGGATCAGGTTCGCGACGATCTCGCGCGGTCACGCGCAGAGCAAAGTCTCCGACCACACAGCTTAGAGGTGTGCTAGGGGCCACAGAACAGGCGGTCCACCCCTTGCCTGGAGGAAGGCTGTGGACGCGGCTGGAATGTGACGGCTATTACGGATAGGTTGCAATGCAACCGCGGGACGATTCCGCGGCGGGCGCAGCGGCGCGCACGCCCGGTACCGTGTGCACAGACGCCTGCCGCGCTCTGACGGCAGGCGTTTCGACGCCTACTAACGATGGAGTGTGGATGATTAGGAAGCTGACAGCACTGCTGGCTGTTCTGGCTGCGACAGTGCTGGCCGGCTGGGGGGCGGGTTCTGCAATCGCCGCACCGGCAAAGGCGTACGTCGGCGGTGGCTCGGGAATTCTCGTCCTCAAGGGCGGCAACTCCGCGGCGGCCTGCACGCTCACCACGATCGGAAAGTCGAAGACCGGCAAGCTGATCGGCATCACCGCGGGTCACTGCGGTACGCCCGGCCAGAAGGTCTACTCTGAGACCTATCAGGACCGCGGCCAGATCGGCACCATCACCTACTCCAAGCCCGACCTGGACATGGCGATCATCGAGTTCAACCCCGCCAAGGTCGTGCCGCTGCGCACCGTGCGCAGCGTGACCATCCGCAGCGTCGACACGCGGCCGATCGGTTTCCCGACCATCGCCTGCAAGGAGGGCCGGACCACCGGGTCCACCTGCGGTATCGCCTGGTTCTCCGACGGAGACGTTCACCTGTCGCAGATGTGTGTGATCGAAGGTGACTCGGGCAGCCCGGTGGTCGTCGGTGATCGCCTCGTCGGCATGGTCAACGCGTACTACTTCGTCGGCTGCGTCGGACCGGAGACCGGCACCAACATCGGCCCGATCCTCAAGCGGGTCAACTCGTTGCCCGCCTACCAGGGCTTCCGCCCGATCTGATCGCGGCTCTCCCGCGCAAACAGAAAAGTTGCCCTTTGACTCGCGAGTCAAAGGGCAACTTTTTTGTTTCGATCAGGCGGTCTCGGTGATGGGGCGATCGACCCAGCTCATCAGGTCGCGCAGCTTCTTGCCGGTGACCTCGATGGGGTGCTCGGCGTTCTGCTTGCGCAGGCCCTCGAGTTCCTTGTTGCCGCCTTCGACGTTGGCGACGAGGCGCTTGACGAAGGTGCCGTCCTGGATGTCGCGCAGGATGCCGCGCATGCGCTCCTTGGTGTCGGCGTCGATGACCCGCGGGCCCGACAGGTAGCCGCCGAACTCCGCGGTGTCACTCACCGAGTAGTTCATGCGCGCGATGCCGCCCTCGTACATGAGGTCGACGATCAGCTTGAGCTCGTGGAGCACCTCGAAGTAGGCCATCTCCGGGGCGTACCCGGCCTCGACCATGACCTCGAAGCCGGTCTTGACCAGTTCCTCGGTGCCACCGCAGAGCACGGCCTGCTCGCCGAAGAGGTCGGTCTCGGTCTCTTCTTTGAACGTGGTCTTGATGATTCCGGCACGGCCGCCGCCGATGGCACTGGCGTAGGACAGCGCGAGCGCCTGGCCCTCGCCCTTGGGGTCTTGGTCGACCGCAATGAGGCACGGGACGCCCTTGCCGTCGACGAACTGACGGCGCACGAGGTGTCCGGGCCCCTTCGGGGCGACCATCGCGACGGTGATGTTGTCCGCCGGCTGGATCAGGTCGAAGTGGATGTTGAGGCCGTGCCCGAAGAAGATGGCGTCGCCGTCCTTCAGGTTGGGCTCGATGTCCTCGGTGAAGATCGTGGCCTGGCTGGTGTCCGGCGCGAGGATCATGATGACGTCTGCCCACGCCGCCGCCTCGGATGCGCTGAGGACCTTGAGCCCCTGCTCCTCGGCCTTCTCGCGCGACTTGCTGCCCTCGCGCAGGCCGATGACGACATCGACACCCGAGTCACGCAGCGACAGCGAATGCGCATGCCCCTGGCTGCCGTAGCCGATGACCGCGACCTTGCGACCCTGGATGATCGACAGATCGGCGTCGTCGTCGTAGAACAGTTCGATCGCCACAGTTGATTCCCTTCATATGTGGTGTCCCCGGAGACTCGTTGTCACCCAACGGGACTGTCTAAATTTCTGTGCAGTCGGTCAGCGGTGTGCCGACATACTCTTGGGTCCCCGACCCAGCGCGACCGCTCCCGATTGTGCGATCTCGCGGATTCCGTACGGATCCAGCATCCGCAGCAGTGCCTCGAGTTTCTCCGCGGTGCCGGTCGCCTCGATGGTGAGGGACTCGGGTGACACGTCGATCACCTTGGCGCGGAACAGGTTCACCACCTCGATGACCTCGGTGCGCACGGTCGCGTCCGACCGCACCTTGACCATCATCAGCTCACGCGACACCGACGCAGCCGGATCCTGCTCGACGATCTTGATGACGTTGATCAGCTTGTTGAGCTGCTTGGTCACCTGTTCGAGCGGGAAGTCCTCGACGCTGACCATGATGGTCATCCGCGAGATGCCCTTGAGTTCGGTGGGCCCGACGGCCAGGGACTCGATGTTGAACCCTCGCCGGGAGAACAGCGCCGACACGCGGGCCAGCACGCCTGGCCGGTCTTCGACCAGCACGCTCAGGGTGTGGGTGGTGCTCACTGCTCGTCCTTCTGGTTGGGAGCCGCCGCATCGGACTTCTCCATGGTTTCGTGGATGTCGACCGGGTCCGACGCGGATTCGTCGTCGTCGAACAGCGGCCGGATGTCGCGGGCAGCCATGATCTCGTCGTTGCCGGTGCCGGCGGCGACCATCGGCCACACCTGGGCGTCCTTGCCGACGATGAAGTCGATCACCACCGGGCGGTCGTTGATCTCGCGGGCCTTGGCGATGACCTCGTCGACGTCGGACTCACGTTCGACGCGGAATGACGCGCAGCCCAACGCTTCCGACAGCTTCACGAAGTCCGGGATCATCCGGGAGTGCGTGGCGAGGTCGGTGTTGGAGTAGCGCTCCTCGTAGAACAGGGTCTGCCACTGCCGGACCATGCCCAGGTTTCCGTTGTTGATCACGGCGACCTTGATGGGGATGCCCTCGATCGCACACGTCGCGAGTTCCTGATTGGTCATCTGGAAGCACCCGTCGCCGTCGATCGCCCAGACCTCGGCGTCGGGGTCGGCCATCTTGGCGCCCATCGCCGCCGGGACGGCGTAGCCCATGGTGCCCAGGCCACCCGAGTTCAGCCAGCTGCGCGGCTTCTCGTAGGAGATGAACTGCGCGGCCCACATCTGATGCTGGCCGACGCCGGCGCAGTACACCGCGTCGGGCCCGGCGATCTTCCCGATCTGGGAGATCACGAACTCCGGCGACATCGAACCGTCGGTCTGACGGTCGTAGCTCAGCGGATAGGTACGACGGATGTTGTCGAGGTAGCGCCACCAGGTGGAGATGTCCGCACCCTCGCCGCTGGTCGCCCGCTCGTTGCGCAGGGTCTCGGTCAGCTCGGTGATGACGGCCTTGCAGTCGCCGACGATCGGCACGTCGGCGT
Organism: Gordonia sp. NPDC003422; assembly: GCF_053588675.1. Taxonomy (NCBI): domain Bacteria; kingdom Bacillati; phylum Actinomycetota; class Actinomycetes; order Mycobacteriales; family Gordoniaceae; genus Gordonia; species Gordonia sp. NPDC003422. Next base: position 34,583 of record NZ_JBSFQL010000014.1, on the reverse strand, counting down.
GCCGGTTCTTGCCGATCTCCGCGGGGTCGATGTCGGCATGGATGACCTTGGCGTTGGGTGCGAACGACGCCAACTGGCCGGTCACGCGGTCGTCGAATCGGGCACCCAGGGTGATGAGCAGGTCGCTGCGCTGCAAGGCGGCAACCGCGGCGACGGTGCCGTGCATGCCGGGCATGCCGAGGTGCTGCTGATGGCTGTCGGGGAAGGCACCGCGCGCCATCAGCGTCGTCACCACCGGGATGCCGGTGAACTCGGCGAGTTCCAGCAGTTCGGCCGAAGCGTTGGCCTTGATCACGCCGCCACCGACGTAGAGCACCGGCGAGGAGGCCGCGTTGATGAGGCGAGCGGCCTCACGAACCTGCTTGCCGTGCGGCTTGGTGACCGGCCGATAGCCCGGCAGATCGATCTGCGGCGGCCACGAGAAGGTGGTCTGCGCCTGCAGGATGTCCTTGGGGATGTCGACCAGAACCGCACCCGGGCGGCCGCTTTCGGCGATGTGGAACGCCTCGGCGATGACCTGCGGGATGTCGGCGGCATTGCTCACCAAGAAGTTGTGCTTGGTGACCGGCATCGTGATACCGGAGATGTCGGCCTCCTGGAAGGCGTCGGTGCCGATCAGCGCGCGTCCGACCTGACCGGTGATCGCGACCACCGGGACCGAGTCCATCTGGGCGTCGGCCAGCGGTGTCACCAGGTTGGTGGCACCGGGACCGGACGTGGCCATCATGACCCCGGCGCGTCCGGCAACCTGCGCGTAGCCGGTCGCAGCGTGACCGGCACCCTGCTCGTGGCGCACCAGGACGTGGCGGACCTTCTTGGAATCCAGCAGCGGGTCGTAGACGGGGAGCACGGCTCCACCGGGAATGCCGAAGACGATCTCGACGCCGAGTTCTTCGAGCGAGCGCACCACCGACTGCGCACCGCTGACCCGCTCGGGGGCGACGGTGTGCTGCCCTACCGCACGGAGATTTCCTCCCGCGGGCGACTGTTGCCGGGCTCCTGCATTGCGATCCGGCTCACTGCGGCCGGCGTCGGTGCGTGCTGTTGGTGCGCTCACTGCACGATCCTCATCTGGTTGTCGATCTTCATTTGCTGGTGACAAGAAAAAACCCCCGACAGCTTCGCTGTTCGAGGGTGGCGCGTCGATGCTGAGTGGGGTCTCGTCTGTGACCGGTCAGGCGACGCGCCAGCCGATTACTACTACGAGAGTCCCGTTCTTCATCACGCATTCACGGTATGACCGCGTGTAGTCGTGAGTCAAACTCCGGACCGTTGCGTCTCATATCGTGAGAACACACAGGTGGGGCCGCACCTGCCGGGATGGCACACAGCGCGGGTTGGCACAATGAAGGCGTGCCGACAGATTCACCGACCGATCCGGAGACCACCTCGCCCGCCGATTCTGACGCATCGGGGAGCGCCGAGGATCGCGTCGAATTGCCCGCAGTGTTTCGCCTGAACCGGGTCGCCTACTTCACGGTTCCCATGGTGGCGATCGTGTGCATCATCCTGGCCGGCACCTCCCTGGTCTGGCTCGGCTGGACGCTCGCCATCCCGGTCGTCCTTGCGGTGTGGATCCACCGGTTGCGCACCGTCGTCACCGAGGACGGGTTGACCGCGGTCGGTACCTTCGGCAGCGCAGCGGTCGCCTGGACCGATATCGCGGGCCTGCAATTCCCCCGGTGGAGCGCCGTGCGCGCGGTGACCTCCGACGGCGAGCGGGTGCGCCTTCCCGCGGTGGGATTCCACGATCTGCCCCGCCTGTCGGCAGCGAGCCGTGGCCGAATCCCGGACCCGTTCGCAGCGGCCGACGAAGCCGACAGCTGAGCCTTTTTTGAAGCCCCTAGCGGCAGCGGAGTACGCTGACCTGTAGCAACGCAGCAAGACTCGGCCACAACGCCACCTCGCCGCATTCACCACAACCGGGTCGGGCATGAAATAACACCGTCGGCTTTCGACGTTGTGGTGGCATCCGGTGTCATCGGCATCGGGTCGAATCACCAGCCAACTGCACCACCGCACGCCGATCAGATCGAGGAACCATGCCTGCCCTGAGATCACGCACCACCACCGTCGGCCGCGAAGCTGCCGGAGCGCGATCGCTCTGGCGAGCAGCCGGACTGACCGACGACGACTTCGGCAAGCCGATCGTCGCCATCGCGAACTCGTACACCCAGTTCGTGCCCGGCCACGTCCATCTCAAGGACGTCGGCGAGATCGTCGCCGACGCGGTGAAGGCGGCCGGTGGAGTGCCACGTGAATTCCACACCATCGCCGTCGACGACGGCATCGCCATGGGACACGGCGGGATGCTGTACTCGCTGCCGAGTCGCGAGATCATCGCCGACTCGGTGGAGTACATGGTCAACGCCCACACGGCGGACGCACTGGTCTGTATCTCCAACTGCGACAAGATCACTCCCGGAATGCTCAATGCCGCGATGCGGCTGAACATCCCCACCGTCTTCGTCTCCGGCGGCCCTATGGAGGCCGGCAAGGCGGTGGTGGTCGGGGACGTCGCCCACCCGTCGTCGGACCTCATCACCACCATTTCCGCGTCGGCCAACAGCGCCGTCGACGAGGAAGGGCTGTCCGAGGTCGAACGTTCCGCCTGCCCCACCTGCGGTTCGTGTTCGGGCATGTTCACCGCCAACTCGATGAACTGCCTGACCGAGGCACTGGGACTTGCGTTGCCCGGCAACGGTTCCACGCTGGCCACCCACGAAGCACGCCACGCACTCTTCGAGCGTGCGGGCCGCGTCGTGGTCGAGGCCGCGACACGCTGGTACCGCGACGACGATGCGTCGGTTCTGCCACGAAACATCGCGTCGGCCACCGCATTCCGCAACGCCATGGCACTCGACGTGGCGATGGGCGGCTCGACCAACACCGTCCTGCACATCCTTGCGGCAGCACAGGAGGGCGAGGTCGAGGACTTCGATCTCGCCGTCATCGACGAGATCAGCCGCAACGTGCCGTGCCTGTCCAAGGTGTCGCCCAACTCCGACTACCACATGGAAGACGTCCACCGGGCCGGTGGCATCCCGGCGATCCTGGGTGAATTGCGACGCGCCGGTCTCATCGACGACACCGCGTCGACCGTCCATTCGCCGACGATCGCGGACTTCCTCGACGACTGGGACATCCGCGGTGGCAAGGCCATCGACGCGGCGGTCGAGCTGTTCCATGCTGCTCCCGGCGGCGTGCGCACGACGACGCCGTTCTCCACCGCCAACCGATGGAGTTCGCTGGACACCGACGCCGCGGGCGGCTGCATCCGCGACCTCGAGCACGCGTACACCGTCGAAGGCGGCCTGTGCGTGCTGCGCGGCAACCTCGCCCCCGACGGCGCGGTCCTCAAGACTGCCGGCATCGACGAGGACCTGTGGCACTTCGAGGGCCCGGCCCGCGTGGTGGAGAGCCAGGAAGAAGCCGTCCAGGTCATCCTGTCCAAGAAGATCCAGGCCGGCGAGGTGCTGGTGGTCCGCTACGAGGGACCGTCCGGCGGTCCCGGCATGCAGGAGATGCTGCACCCGACCGCGTTCATGAAGGGCACCGGCATGGGCAAGAAGTGTGCCCTGATCACCGACGGCCGCTTCTCCGGCGGATCGTCGGGCCTGTCGGTGGGGCATATGTCCCCCGAGGCCGCATCCGGCGGCGCGATCGGACTCGTCGAAGACGGTGACCCGATCCTCATCGACGTCAAGACGCGGACGCTGGAAGTTCAGGTGCCCGACGACGTGCTCGCCGAGCGGCGGGCCAAGATGGAAGCCTCCGAGCACCCGTGGCAGCCGGTGGACCGCCAGCGCACGGTCACCACAGCGCTACGCGCCTACGCGAAGCTGGCGACCTCCGCGGACCGCGGTGCGGTTCGCCAGGTCGACTGAGCCGGCGAATACCGCGCCTGAGGCGAGCCGAGAGCCATCCCCTGCTCAGGAAGAGCCATCCCCCGATCCCTGAGGTGCGAGCTTGCGAGCCTCGAAGGGCTGCTGAGACGACAACGCGAATCTCACCAGCCGGGATTCCCGGCCTCAGCCGCCAGGGTTACCCGGTGACGACAGCGGGTTGGTGCCGTTGCACAAGATCCAGATGAGCGCTGCCGCACCGATTCCCACAATGAGCCACAGGAACGATCCGATGAACGGTCGTCTGGCCCATCCGTAGGGAAAGTCCAGTGAGTACAGGCCTGGGCCTGTGAGGATGATGACCGCGGCCGCCACGGCCAGGGTGAGCTCGTACTCGACGCCGCCGACGGCAGCGAAGAACGAGAAGCCTCCGGCCAAGGTGGTCTTGTAGGCGGCGGCGATCAGCATGGTGCCCAGGATCGCCGACGCACCCACCGGTGTGAGCAGCCCCAAGATCACCATCGCCCCACCGAGCGTCTCCGACAGCGCACCGAGGATGGCCAGCGGTTTCGCGAAGTCGGGATTGAACCCGATGCTGCTGTTGGCCGAGTTGACGAGCATGTCCTCGAACCCGCTCAGTCCCGGACCGCTCCACCAGCCGAAGAGCTTCTGCAGTCCGTGCGCGAGCGCGACCGCGCCAACCGCAACCCGCAGCAACAGCAGCCCGAGGTCGAGGGTGCCGCGACGGGCTTTCGCCTTGGCTTCGTCGAGATCGTCGGCCGTCGCGTCGGACGCAGGTGGCTCGGCGTCGGATTCCGACACCAGCGGCCGGGTCTCGTTCGCCGTCGCCTCGGCGTCGGCGGCGGGACGACGCGCCGCGAAAGCCTCCGTCGGACTGGTGTCGGGCTCGGGAGTCGAGTCGGGCGTGCGACGCCGAACCCCTACCGGATCGGTGATTCGCGACGCGTTTCGGTCGGGCCCGCCCGGTTCGTCGCCGGCGGTGACTCGTGTCGGTTCGGCACGCGCAGGCGCGGCGTCGGGACGCGCCACGACCGGTGGCCGTTCGATGACCGCCGTCTGCTCGTCCGGGACGCCGCGATCGACCGGCAGCGGATCGGTCTGTGGCGAACCGGTCTGTGGCGAACCGGTCTGTGGCGAACCGGTCTGCGGCGAACCGGTCTGCGGCGAACCGGTCTGAGGCGAACCGGTCTGAGGCGAACCGGTCTGCGGCGCGGTATTCGGAGCACTGGGCGTCGGGCGCGTTTCCACGTCGCCAGGGTCGAGGTCATCCAAGTCGTCGACCCGCGACACCTGCGCGGGTGACCGTCTCGCATGCCGCTCGTAGAAGTCGTCGCGGTTCGGTGGTGGTGCGACACGGCCCGGTTGCGGTGTCCTGGGAAGGTCGATCTGGCCCGTCGGCTCGTCGTACGGACTGGTCGGACCGTTTGTCGACTTGTCACGTTCGCTCACCATTCCGACTCTAAGGGGTTGGCGTCGCCGTGGTCGCCAGGCGCAGCCGGGTGAGTCGGACCAGCCGATCTCCGGTCCACCGCATCGGCACCACTACTGTGGACGGCATGCGTAAGGGGCGGCGGACGAGTCGGCACCGGCGGGGGTACGTCGGCGCGCCGGTCGGTCGATGGCGAGCGGTGGTGACCGGTCTTGTGGCGGTGACGATCGCGGTGAGTGGCTGCGCCGACTTCAGCGCCCAGGATCAGCAGAAGGCGGCGGGTCCGTTCAGTTCGAACAACCCGAATCCCCCACCTCCGACGCAGACGCCACCGCCGTCGCCACAACCTCAGCAACCGCCGACCGGTCCATGTATCGATCCCGATCCGTCGGTGATCGCGACGTGCCTGGAATCCACCGGCGGGATCGCGCCGGGCGACGAGAGCGGCCAGTCGGCGGTGATCGCCGAGCGCACCACCGGCAAGATCATCGCGCAGCAGAAGTACGGACCGCATCGTGAGTTGGGTTCGGTGCCGGTCGACGCATCGGGCGACGGCGGGCTGATCGACTTCGCGTTCTCACCCACCTACTCGCAGGACCGGCTGATCTACGCGTTCATCACCACGCCCTCGGACAACCGGATCGTCCGACTCGCCCCGGGCGACGTGGCCAAGCCGATCCTGGTCGGCATCCCGAAGGGCGCGACGGGCAACATGGGCTCGATGTACTTCCGGTCGCCCAACGAGTTGGTCGTCGCGACCGGTAACGCGGGAAGTCCGGCGTCGGCGAGCAATCCGTCGTCGCTGGCGGGCAAGATCCTGCTCGTCACCTCGCTCAGTTCAGGCGCCAACCCGCCGCCGAAGATCCTGGCCTCGGGATTCGGGTCGTCGGTCGCCCTCTGTCCGAACCCGGCTACCGGCGCGCTCTATGCCGCCGACCAGACCGCCACCGAGGATCGCCTGCAAGCCATCGAGGATTCCGGGCCCAAGGTGTTGTGGACGTGGACGGACAAGCCGAAGATCGCCGGATGTGCGGCCGCGGCCGGCAGCATCTACGTGTCGACCACCCGCACCCAGCGCATCGAGGCCGTCAACGAACCCACCCGGGAACGACCGACCATCACGGCGCCGGTGGTGGTCCTCGAACGCCGTTATGGCGCACTCGGCCGCATGGCCGCACTTCCGAACGGCCTGATCCAGTTCGCGACGGTCAACAAGGAGAACGGCCGGCCCGTGCCGACCGACGACCGGGTGGCCGTCATCCAGGGCGGCGCGGGAGCCGACAACCGCACGTGACTCCTGGCCACGTCCCGCGTCAAGCCGCGAGAACTCGAGTTGAGTTGGAGAACGCGAGTGCTGCAGCACTCGCGTTCTCCAACTCGGCACCTGTTCTCGCGCTCGGCGGGCGGGGGTTGCCTAGCTGCAGGCGGCGAGCACAAGCTCCTTGACGCGGGCGGGATCGGCTTGTCCCCGAGTCGCTTTCATGACGTCGCCGACGATCTTGCCGGCCGCCGCAACCTTGCCGCCGCGGATCTTCTCGGCGATGTCGGGATTGGCGGCCAGCGCGTCGTCGACCGCCTTCTGCAGCGCCGAGTCGTCGCGCACGACCTCGAGTCCGCGGTCGGCGACGATCTGCGCCGGTTCGCCCTCGCCGTCGAGCACGGCGGTCGCGACCTGCTGGGCCAGCTTGGTGGTGAGCTTGCCGTCGTCGACCAGGCCGATGATCTCGGCGACCTGGGCCGGGGTGATGGCCAGATCGGCGAGTTCCGTCTCACGCGCATTGGCCTGCTGCGCAAGGAAAGACACCCACCAGCCGCGGGCGGCCTCGGGAGCCGCGCCCGCGTCGACGGTGGCGATGATCAGATCCACCGCGCCGACGTTGACGAGGTCACGCATGACCTCGTCGGACACTCCCCACTCCTGCTGGATGCGGGCCCGACGCAGCCACGGCAGTTCCGGCAGCGTGGTGGCCAGCTCGGCGATCCACGCCGAATCCGGTTGCACCGGAGGAAGATCGGGCTCCGGGAAGTAGCGGTAGTCCTCGGCCGTCTCCTTGCGCCGACCCGGTGACGTGGTGCCGTCGGTCTCGTGGAAGTGCCGGGTCTCCTGGATCACCTCACCACCGGCGAGCAGCACCGCGGCCTGGCGACGCATCTCGTAACGCACCGCGATCTCCACACTCTTGAGGGAGTTCACGTTCTTGGTTTCGGTGCGGGTACCGAATTCCGTTGCGTCCTTGCGCATCAGCGAGACGTTGGCGTCGCAGCGCAACGAGCCCTGATCCATGCGGACATCCGAGACGTCGAGCGCCTTGAGCAGGTCGCGCAGCGCGGTGACGTAGGCCCGTGCCACCTCGGGTGCGCGTTCGCCGGCACCCTCGATGGGTCGGGTCACGATCTCCACCAACGGAACACCCGCGCGGTTGTAGTCGAGCAGCGAATGACTCGCTCCGTGGATACGCCCGGTCGACCCACCGATGTGCAGCGACTTGCCGGTGTCCTCTTCCATGTGCGCACGTTCGATCTCCACGCGCCATTCGGTGCCGTCGGGCAGAACGACGTCGAGGTACCCGTCGTAGGCGATCGGCTCGTCGTACTGCGAGATCTGGTAGTTCTTCGGCTGATCGGGATAGAAGTAGTTCTTCCGCGCGAATACACTCGACGGCCGGATCGAACAGTTCAATGCGAGCCCGATCCGGATGGCGGATTCGATGGCCTTCGCATTGGCCACCGGCAGCGACCCGGGCAGTCCGATGCACACCGGGCACACCTGGGTGTTCGGCTCGGCGCCGAAGGCCGTCGGGCACCCGCAGAACATCTTGGTGGCGGTACCCAGTTCGACGTGCACCTCGAGGCCCATCACGGGGTCGAACTCCGCGATGACCTCGTCGTAGTCCAGCAATTCGGCGGCGGCGGCAGTCATGGCTGACAGTTTATGCGGCGAATTCCCGGGTGGATGTTCAGGGTGATCACCGATGCGCCCCGAAGGCCTCCCTTCGTAGCGTCGGAGATGACGTACAAGCCACCGAACCAGGAGACCCGACCATGACCAGCACAATCGCGCCCGTCAACACTGCGCCCACTTCTGCGCCCGAGCGGCGCCTCACCCGTTCACGTACGGACGCGTGGTTCGGCGGGGTGTGCGGCGGCATCGCAGCACGATGGGACCTCGACCCCACACTCGTGCGCGCGCTCTTCGTCGTATCGATCCTGCTCCCGGGACCTCAGGTGCTGGTGTATTTGGCGCTGTGGCTCGTCATCCCGCGCGAACCCGTACGAACCAGCCCGGAGACGACAGTGATCGACGCGCCTACACCAGACGGATCCTTCAGCAGCTGACCCTCATCCGAAGATGACGCGGATCTCCTGGTATTGGTCCTGCGGGACCCGCTTCAGTTCGCCGAGCGCCTCGTCGAAGGTGATGCGCACGATGTCGGTGCCGCGCAGTGCGACCATCTGCCCCCAGCCGCCCTCCGCCACGAGATCGGCCACACCCATCCCCATGCGGGTGGCGAGGACACGGTCGAAAGCGGTTGGGACACCGCCGCGCTGGATGTGGCCGAGCACCGTGGCACGGGTCTCGATACCGGTGCGCTCCTCGATCAGCGGCGCGAGCACCTCGGCGATCCCGCCCAGCCGCGGCCGATTGAATCCGTCGAGACCCTTGACCGAGTACTCCTCTTTCATGTCCGGGAGTTTGAAACCCTCCGCAACCACGACCATCGGCGCACGACCGCGGTTCTTGACGCTGGTGACCCAGGCGCAGATCTGATTGAGGCTCTCCCCTTGCTCAGGGATGAGAATCGCATGCGCACCACCGGCGATCCCGGAATGCAGAGCGATCCAGCCCGCGTGGCGGCCCATGACCTCGAGCACCATGCAACGCTTGTGTGAATTGCCCGTGGTGCGCAACCGGTCGATCGCCTCGGTCGCGATCTCCACCGCCGTGTTGAAACCGAAGGTGTAGTCGGTGGCGTCGATGTCGTTGTCGATGGTCTTGGGCACGCCGACGATGTTGATGCCGTCTGCATAGAGCCGCTTGGCGGCCGACGCGGTGCCCTCGCCGCCGATCGCGATCACACCGTCGATCCCGAGGTTCTTGAGCACCTTCTTGATGTTGTCCGGACCGCCGTCGGGCTCCGAATACGGGCCGAAACGGCTGGTGCCGAGGATGGTGCCGCCCTGGTTGGAGAGACCGCGCACATGCGAACGGTCCAGCTCGATGATGTCGCCGTAGACCAGGCCGTACCAACCGTCCTTGAATCCCACGAACTCGTGGCCATAGACAGTCTCGCCCTTGAGCACTGCTCCGCGGATGACCGCGTTCAGACCGGGGCAATCGCCCCCGGACGTGAGAATGCCAAACCTCTTGGCCATTGTGGTGAGACCCTCCTGCCGACCGGATGGAACACACTCAATCTAGGGCATCTGTCTCGATCCGGCCCGACGTTGCGGCCTCCACCACACCCGCGTGAACGCCGGTTATCCGGCCGGCGACGGGCGTCAGCCGATCGGACCCCGCGCGGCCTCGTAGGAGGCGCCAATCCGATAAAGCCGATCGTCGGCGAGTGCGGGCGCCATGATCTGCAGGCCCACGGGCAGACCGTCGTCGGCGCTGAGTCCCGACGGCACCGACATGGCACCGATCCCGGCCAGGTTGACCGGCAGCGTGCACAGGTCGAACAGATACATCGCCAGCGGGTCGTCGACCTTCTCCCCCAACGGAAATGCGGTGGTCGGGGTGGTCGGCGACACCAGCACGTCGACCTTCTCGAACGCCGACGCGAAGTCGCGGGAGATCAGCGTGCGCACCTTCTGCGCCTGCCCGTAATAGGCGTCGTAGTAGCCCGACGACAACGCGTAGGTCCCGATCATGATGCGACGCTTGACCTCTGGACCAAATCCCTGGTCCCGGGTCATCGCCATGACCTCTTCGGCACTGTGTGACCCGTCGTCGCCGACGCGCAGTCCGTAACGCATCGCATCGAAACGCGCGAGGTTCGACGACACCTCCGACGGGAGGATCAGATAGTAGGCGCCGAGCGCATAGGTGAAGTGCGGGCAGCTGACCTCGACCACCTCGGCCCCGCGCTCGGTGAGCAGCGACACCGCAGCGCGGAACGACTCGAGGACGCCGGGCTGATAGCCCTCGCCCTGCAGTTCGGTGACCACGCCGATGCGGACGCCCGAGAGGTCCTGTTCGGCACCGGCCTTCGCCGCGGCGATCACATCGGGCACCGGAACATCGATCGACGTCGAATCGCGGGCATCGTGTCCGGCGATCACCGAGTGCAGCAGAGCGGTGTCGAGGACGGTCCGACCACATGGCCCGCCCTGATCCAACGACGACGCGCATGCGACCAGGCCGTAGCGCGACACCGTGCCGTAGGTGGGTTTGACGCCGACGGTCGCAGTGACCGCGGCCGGTTGGCGGATCGATCCGCCCGTGTCGGTGCCGATCGCCAGCGGCGCCTGGTAGGAGGCCAGCGCGGCGGCACTGCCGCCACCGGAGCCACCCGGGATGCGGGAGGTGTCCCACGGGTTGCGGGTCACCTGGTAGGCGGAGTTCTCGGTCGAGCTGCCCATGGCGAACTCGTCCATGTTGGTCTTGCCCAGGATCGGGATGCCCGCCGCGCGGAGACGCTCGGTCACGGCGGCGTCATAGGGCGGCACCCACCCTTCCAGGATCTTCGAACCGCACGTGGTCGGGGCGTCGAGGGTGGTGAAGACGTCCTTCAGCGCGATGGGCACCCCGGCCAGCGCCGACGGTGCGTCGCCGGACGCGATCGCGTCGTCGGCGGCCTTGGCCGCAACCAGCGCTTGCGCACCGCTGACGTGCAGGAACGCGCCAAGCTGATCGTCGATCTCGGCGATCCGGTCCAGATGCGCCTGCGTGACCTCCACCGACGACACCTCGCGCGAAGCGATCTTGCCGGCCAGTTCGGCTGCGGTGAGCCCGGTCAGTTCTCCGGCAGCGCGAGTGTCGGTGCTCACTGTTCTTCCCCCAGGATCTGCGGGACCGCGAACCGGTCCTGTTCGACGGCCGGCGCACCCGACAACGCCTGCTCGGTGGTGAGTCCGGGTACCACGACGTCCGGGCGGAGCACGTTGGCGAGTTCCGCGGGATGGGCGGTGCCCGGCACATCCTCGGCGGCCACCTCGGACACCTGCGCGACGTGGGTGAGGATCGAATCCAACTGCTCGGCGTACACATCGAGTTCGTCCGCGGTCAGATCCAGACGCGACAGCCGCGCAAGGTGCGCGACCTCCTCGCGGGAAATGGACTTCGGTTCACCGGCCACCAGTTCATCCTTTCGCGGGCGCGTCGTGATGCCCTCCAGCCTATGGGAGGCGACTCGACGCGCTCCCGCCACCCGAGGCGAGGGCTGTCACGTCAGCCATCTCTTGAGTCGCGCGGTCAGCCAGGGCAACACGAAGTAGACCATCAGCGGGGTGTTGATGACCGTCGCGACAAGCGTCTTCGCCGCGAGCGGCAGGTCACCGAGGTGCGCGACGACACCGTAGTTGATGGCCAGCGACATCGGGAAGAAGCCCAGCCAGATGGTGATCGCCTGTTTCCATCTCGCCGGCGGGTCACCCTGCACCCGAACGGCGTTCGTCAGATTGTGCTGGGGCTCGAACCACCCCTCGATGCCGGACAGCCGGTGGGTCGCGTATTCCGCCGCGACCCCCTCGCCACGCGACAACCAGGCCTTGCGTACCGGTGATCGCTGCCACTCATCCATGCTCAGTTCGTCGGCGAACCGGTAGACCACGTAGTACTCGTCGTCGATGCGGGAGTTGCGCAACCAGCCGCCGCCCAGGAACCCGGGAAATGTCCGGGCGAGCGCGATGCCCGCGTCGGTCCAGGTCACGAACTCGTGCTCGCGGCCGGGTGTGATCCGTCGCGCGACCGAGGTGGTGACGTGCGACGGCTCATCGTCGAGATTCTGTGGGGCTCGATCGTGGTCGGACATACCGCCATCCTCGCGTCGATCGGTCTCGGGAGCACGACGATCCGCACAACGTCACGCCGAGCACTCACTCCCGTGTGTAGAACTCCAGGGCGATGTTGTCGGGGTCGCGGAACGAGACCACCCATCCCCACAAACCGCGCACCGGCTCGTTGTGACCGATGCCGTGGGTGTCGAGGACCTCGATCCAGCGGTCGAGCTCGGCACGGTCTGCGACCGCGAACCCCAGATGATCGAGACCTGCCCGGTGCTCGTCGAACAGTCCGTCGACCGCAGAATCACCGTGTGCCACAAAGCTGATGGTGACGCAGTCATCGCGGGTCAGCACGGCCTTGCCGACGCCGTCCCGCTCGACGCGCAGCCCCTCCCGATATCCCAGCACTCGCGTGTACCACTCGATGGTGGTGTCGAGGTCGCTGACGGAAAGTGTGACGTGGTGCACACCATCGAGTTCCGGATGATCGGTCACCCCACCCACGGTAGCCCCGACGGACGGGGCCGCGGGATGCTCGCAACGCGCCCGTCACAGCCGGGTGCGAGAATGTCGCACGTGTCATACCTGCTTCGGGTGTATCTCCAGGACCGGCCGGGCAGCCTCGGGCTGCTCGCCGTGCAACTCGGTTCCGTCGGCGCCGACATCCTGTCGCTGGAGGTCGTCGAGCGCGGCGAGGGCTACGCCGTCGACGACCTCGTGGTCGAGGTCGCACGCGGCGCACTGCCGGACAGCCTGATCACCGCCGCCGAGAAGGTGAAGGGTGTGCGGGTGGATTCGATCCGGCCGTACTCGGGTGTGCTCGACACCCACCGCGAGCTCGAACTCGTCGATCAGGTGGCCACGACCGCAACCGACCGGCTGCAGGTTCTGGTCGATCAGGCGCCGCGCGTATTGCGCGTGTCGTGGGCGATGATCCTCACGCAGGGCGTCGGCGGCGGTGTCCTACAGTTGTTCGGCAGTTCGGGCGCGCCCGAGACTCCCCTGACCCGCGCCGACTGGCTGCCCCTGAATCGGGCAGAACAGTTGGATCCGGACGCCGATTGGGTGCCAGAAGCGTGGCAGGACATGGACACCCGCATGGCGGCCGCCCCGCTGGGTTCGAGCGGAAAGGCCATTCTGCTCGGACGGATCGGCGGACCCGATTTCCGGCCGTCGGAGATCGCCCGCCTCGGCTATCTCGCCGGAATCGTCAGCACGGTGCTGCGCGCCGAGAACTGAAGTCCGCGGCACTCATTCGCGAATGGTCATCCGAGCGACCATCGAGCCGACGACGCTATAGGTGAACGTCGACAGCCCGTTGAACCCATCACCGCCCACCTGTGCGATCACGATGGTCTCGGCGCCGTTCGTGGTCACGGACGTGACATCGAGCGTCACATTCTTGCCGACGTACTCGTTGTCGCTCCACCGGGTTATCGCCGAGTTTCCCACGAAGACCCGGCCCCAATCGTCGACTGCTCCGTCCGCATCGAAGGTCGCAAGAAACGCTTTGAGGTCACCGGCGTTGGTGGCGTCGATGGATGCCTGTACCACGGCTGGGAGTTTATCGGTCATGGTGTCTCAATCTCCTTGGCTGTCAGTCGATCAGCGTGTGGTGTAGCCGCCGTTGGCGAAGAGTGTCTGACCGGTGATCCAACTGCCGTCGGTGCACAGGAATGTGACGATCGGCGCGATGTCCTCGATGGTGGTGAGTCGATTTCCGATCGCCTGCGACTTATGGAACTCCACTCGCTCGGGCGTCTCCTGTGGGTAGAAGAATGGGGTGTCCATCGGACCCGGACCGATGTTGTTCACTCGAATACCACGCTCCGCAAACTCCTTTGAAGCTGCACGGGTGAAATGCTCGACGGGGCTCTTCCCACCGGCGTACGTGGAGTAGCCGTCGGTGTAGGCAGCGAGCAACGAGGTCACGATGGTGATGATGGATCCGTTGTCGTTCAGTCGCTTGCCTGCGTTCTGCAGGAAGAAGTACGCCGCCTTGGCGTTGACGTCAAACATCGTGTCGTACTCGGCCTCGGTGGTGTCGACGATCGGTTTGCGCAGAACCTTGCCGACGGTGTTGATCGCGATGTCCACTCCGCCGAAGGCCTCTGAGGCCGCGTCGAAGAGGGCGGTGTTGTTGGCCGGTACGGTCAGATCGCCCTGAACGAGGATCGCTTTCGACCCGACCTCGCTGATCGCCGCCTGCGTCTTCTCGGCGTCGACACGTGTGGCGTCGCTGTTGTAGTGGATCGCGACGTTGGCACCGAGCGCGGCGAGCCGAGTAGAGATCAGTCCGCCGAGGTTCTTCGCACCCGCCGCGACCACTGCGGCCTTCCCGGTGAGGGGTGCGTTGGTCCGATGCGCGTCAGCGCGCGTTCCTGCCTGTGTCATGTCGCTCCTTCGAATCGCATGGGTGTGTCCTCATCGAAAGTAGGAGCAGAACAAAACAAACACCAACGAACTCATTTGGTCTTTGATCAATTACAGTTTGTATGTGGCTGATGACCATCTCTCTCTGGGCGGAAATGACGCGCTCGACACCCGACGGCTGCGACAGTTCGTCGCCGTCGCCGAGGAGCCGACGCTCGCAGCAGCAGCGGCCAAGGTGTTTGTCACGCAGCAGGCGCTGTCGGCAGCGATACGCACACTCGAACGTGATCTCGGTGTCGAACTGTTCGATCGGTCACGGCGGCATCTCGAGTTGACCCCGGCCGGCCGCGCTCTGTATGTGGGCGCACGACCCCTTCTGTCTGGCACGTCAGCGCTGGCACGCGACGTAAAGCAGGTGGCGGCCGGCGCACGGCAGCCGTTTGTCATCGGACATTCACCGGCATTGTCCGGAGCCGAAGTGTATGCGCTCATCGAGTCCGCGCTCGACCACGGTGGCGACCGGTCCGTGACCGCCCGGCAGGTGTTTCCAGACGATTTCCGCGATGCACTGCTCTCCGGCAGTCTCGACCTCATCCTTCGTCGGGGCGTGTCGACGCCCCCCGAACTCGCATCGGCCATCATCACGTACCACCGCCTACGCATCGCGGTGTCGTCACGTCATCCGCTCGCTGGTCGCGCGCAGCTCACGATGACCGACCTCACACCACACCCGATCATGGTGTGGGCACCCGAGCATCAGTCGTTCTACACCGATTTCCTCATATCTCACTGCCGCAGAAGCGGTTTCGAGCCGCGAGTTCGCGTCAACCCCATCCAGGGGACACCACCGTCGACAGCAGTGCTCCGCGATGGTGATGCGTGCGCATTTGTCACCGACGAAGCCGGACCGGTCCACGGAGGACGCGCTGTGGTGGTGGACCTGACCCCGGCACCGCTCGTACCGGTTCAAGCCCTATGGATTCCGCACACCGAGTCCGATTTCCGGATGGCTCTGCTACAGATGGAGGCATGACCGAGATCGTTCTGGTCCAAGGTGACATCACCTCGGAGTCCACCGATGCCATCGTCAACGCCGCCAACTCGTCATTGCTCGGGGGCGGTGGAGTCGACGGCGCCATCCACCGTCGCGGCGGGCCGCAGATTCTTGCTGAGTGTAAGCAGTTGCGCGCCAACACTTATCCCGACGGCCTGGCGGCCGGGCACGCTGTTGCGACCACTGCGGGCGACCTCGAAGCCCGATGGGTGATCCACACCGTCGGGCCGGTGCATTCCACGACTGAGGACAGGTCCGCCACCCTGATCTCCTGCTATCGCGAATCCCTGCGTGTCGCAGACGAACTCGGCGCCACGACGGTTGCGTTCCCGGCGATCTCGACCGGTGTGTACGGCTGGCCCATCGACGACGGCGCACGCAAGGCCGTCCACACCGTGCGCGCCACCGATACCGACGTCACCGAAGTGCGGTTCGTGCTGTTCGACGGCCGGGCGTATCGCGCGTTCACCGACG
The DNA here is from genome assembly GCF_053588675.1 of Gordonia sp. NPDC003422. Classification (NCBI taxonomy): domain Bacteria; kingdom Bacillati; phylum Actinomycetota; class Actinomycetes; order Mycobacteriales; family Gordoniaceae; genus Gordonia; species Gordonia sp. NPDC003422. Next base: position 18,442 of record NZ_JBSFQL010000014.1, on the reverse strand, counting down.
CGCTCTCCTGACCTCGTTGACTGGGCGTCGAAAACCGTTGACTGTGCGTCGGAATCCGTTGACCGGGCGTCCCAAAGCGTTGACCGTGCACAGTCGGCCGGTCATTGTTCGACCGCCGGCGCCTCTCCCGTCTCGAGCAGTTGCTTGAACGCGTCCTCGTCGAGGACGGGAACGCCGAGTTGTTCGGCCTTGGCGGCCTTGCTGCCCGGTGAATCGCCGACAACCACGTAATCGGTCTTCTTCGACACCGAGCCCGACGCCTTCCCGCCACGTTGCAGGATCGCTTCTTTCGCCCCGTCACGGGAGAAGTCCTGTAGTGAGCCGGTCACGACGACGGTCTTGCCCTCGAGCGTCCGCGCGATCGACTCGTCGCGCTCGTCTTCCATGGATACCCCTGCGGCACGCCACTTTTCGACGATCTTCCGATGCCAGTCCACCTCGAACCAATCGTGGATGCTCTGTGCCAGCGTCGTTCCCAGCCCCTCGACACCGGCAAGCTGCTCGACGTCGGCATCCTCGATCGCGGTGAGCGAACCGAATTCGGTGGCCAGCGCCCGCGCCGCCGTCGGCCCCACGTGTCGAATCGACAATCCGACCAGCACCCGCCACAGTGGAACCTTTTTGGCGTTGTCGAGGTTGGCGAGCAGGCGCTTGCCGTTGGCCGAGAGCGCGCCGGCCTTGGTGGTGAACAGCTCTGTGCGGGAGAGATCGTCGGCGGTGAGGGAGAAGAGGTCGCCCTCGTTGGTGATCACCTCGGCGGTGAGCAATGCCGCGGCCGCCTCATAGCCGAGGGCCTCGATGTCGAAGGAACCGCGCCCCGCCAGGTGGAACAACCGCTCCCGCAACTGCGCCGGGCAGGTCTCCTGGTTGGGACACCGGATGTCGACGTCGCTGTCCTTCTCCGGCCGAAGCGGCGCACCGCATTCCGGACATTTGTCAGGCATGACGAACGCACGCTCCGACCCGTCACGGAGGTCGACGACGGGACCGAGCACCTCGGGGATGACGTCACCGGCCTTGCGGATGGTGACCGTGTCACCGATCAGGACACCCTTGCGCTTTACCTCGGACTGGTTGTGCAACGTGGCCCGCGACACCGTGGACCCGGCGACCAGTACAGGTTCGAGCACCGCGAACGGGGTGACCCGACCGGTGCGGCCGACACCCACCATGATGTCGAGCAGTTTCGTCGTCGCCTCCTCGGGCGGGTATTTGTAGGCGATCGCCCATCGTGGCGCGCGAGACGTCGAACCGAGGCGTCGTTGCACGGTGACGTCGTCGGCTTTCACCACGATGCCGTCGATCTCGTGCTCGACGTCGTGCCGGTGCTCACCCCAGTAGGCGATCTTGTCCAAGATCTCGCCTACCCCGCACGCCTTGGTGGTGTGTGTCGACACCGGGAGACCCCATGCGCCGAGCGCCAGGTACGCGTCGTGCAACGACTCGGGACGCCAGCCCTCGGTGTGCCCGATGCCGTGACAGATCATCCGCAGCCTGCGACGCGCCGTGATCTGCGGATTCTTCTGACGCAGCGACCCGGCAGCCGAGTTGCGCGGATTCGCGAACGGGGCCTTGCCGTCGGCAACCAGTGACGCATTCAGTGCCTCGAAGTCCTCGACCCGGAAGAAGACCTCGCCACGCACCTCCAGCACGTCGGGTATCGGGTACTCATCGGAGGCGGTGAGGCGCTGTGGGATGTCGTCGATGGTGCGTGCGTTGAGCGTGACGTCCTCACCGGTGCGTCCGTCGCCGCGGGTGACGCCGCGCACCAGCACGCCGTTCTCGTAGACGAGCGCGAGCGCGACCCCGTCGATCTTGAGCTCACACAGGAACTCCACCTGCGCACCCGCGTCGGCGTCGACCCGCTCGACCCACGCGCGCATCTCGTCGGCGTCGAAGACGTTGTCCAGCGACATCATTCGCTCGAGATGGTCCGACGGAGTGAATGCCGTGGAGAAACCACCACCGACCAGCTTGGTCGGCGAATCGGGGGTTGCGAGCTCGGGGTGATTGTCCTCGAGATCCTGGAGGCGACGCAGCAAGACGTCGAACTCACCGTCGGTGATGACCGGCGCGTCCTTCACGTAGTAGCGGAACTGATGCTCGCGGATCTCGTCGGCGAGCGTCGACCACTGCTCACGTAGGTCCGTGTCATCCAATGCCGGTTCGTCTGCCACAAAACCGAGCCTATCGGAGGGGCCTGACAGCCCGATCGAACCGATCTATCGTCGTGGCATGCCGCACCCGATCATGTTCGACGACAATGACCCGTGCCTCATCCGGGTTCGCGAGATAGCGCTTGCACTCCCCGACGCCACCGAAGTCGTCGCACACGGACGGCCGACATTCCGCTGCGGCAAGATGTTCGCGAACTACGGGGGCAGCGTCAGGGGCAGCAAGGAGCGCCACGACCAGAGCATCCTGTTCATCCCCGACGAGTCGGAACGTCAAGCACTGGAAGAAGATCCGCGGTTCTTCATGCCCGCGTACCTCGGTCCGTACGGGTGGTTGGGACTGCTCCTCAAACCCCGGATGGACTGGACCGAGGTGGCCGAACTACTCGATGCGAGCTATCGACAGATCGCACCCAAGCGCAGCGTCGCCAAGCTCGACGCCGACTGAAACGCCCAGTCAACGGTTCGAAACGCCCAGTCAACGGTTTTGGGACGCACTGTCAACGATTTCCGACGCCCAGCCAACGGGGTTTGGGACGCCCGGTCGACGAGGTCAGAGGGCGTCGGGGTCGGTGGCCAGGAGATGCCCGGCCTGTGCACTGACCGCCAGTGCTTGTTTCGACCACGACTCCGATGCACCCGCAAGGCCGCACGTGGGTGTCACGATCACGTTCTGCGCCAGTACTTTTCGATTAAGACCGACCCGATCGGTGAGCGCGGCGAGTGACGTGGCGACCGCGTCGGAGTGCACTCGTCGGTCCGACGAGACCGCGGGCACCACGCCCGCCAGCAGCGTGTCGCCACGGTCGATCAGGGCGCCGATACCGTCGAGGTCGCGGGCGGTGGGCGCACTCAGGTCGGCGGACAACGCCACACCGGGCAGTCGCTGCACCAGATCCCACCGCGGCGCGCTGCAGTTGTGGAAGATCGTCGGTCGGCCGACGACGTCTATGAGCTCACGCAGCGACTCCGCGACCTCGGCCACAGGAATCGCGTCCAGGACATCGAATCGGGTCAACGGCTTGACGGCACCGTCGATCACCGCGCCGATCATCGGCTCGTCGAGTTGCACGACGACATGCGCGCCGAGCCGGCGAGCCACCTCGCCGGCATGCTCGCGCAGCCCCTCGGCGCAGGAGGCCACCACGTCACGGACAGCACCGCGATCGGCCAGCACCTTGTGCCCACCCCGCAGTTCCACCGATGCGGCCGTGGTGAACGGTCCGGCCACCTGAACCTTGAACGGGCGACCGGAACCGACGAAACCCGCTGTCTCCCAAATCTCTTCGACCATGTCGAGATCTTCGTGCAGCAGGTCTGTCGCGCGCCTGGTGAGCCGCGACGGACGCTGCGCCAACCGGTAACCCCACGTGCCGGTGTCCATCGGAAGGTCGACGAGAATCGCCGCCATTCGCCCGATCATGTCGGCTCCCAGCCCACGACCGGGCAGTTCGACGAGGTGGGCGAAGTCGAGCTCACCGTTGACGATGGCGGCCGCAGAGCGGGCGTCGGTGCCGGGCATCGAGCCGATACCGGTACCGACACCGGCGGGCAGAGCGTCGGCCGAGTGGTCGGGTGTGCTCACCGAGCGCTCGACGCGACCGCAGGCGCTGCGCTGGTCGCGGAGATCCGCCCGCAACCGAGGACGAGGTCGCCGCGTTCGGCGTCGGGCAGATACAGCACGGCCGCCTGACCACGAGCGACGCCGGTCAGCGGTTCGCTCAGTGCGATCTCGATACCGGGCTCACCGTCGACGACGACAGGCGTGGCACGGGCGGGCGCGAGTCCGCCATGAGCGCGCACCTGCACGACGCAGTCGATGGGCCCCTCGGGTGTCGTACCGGACGTCCACACGGCGCGGCGCGCCGTGATCGTCCAGACCTCCAGGTCGGCGGCCGTCCCGACCGTGACCGTGCCCGATTCGGGGTCGATGTCGGTCACGTAGCGGGGCCGGCCGTCGGCCGCGGGCGCATCGATACCGAGGCCCTTGCGCTGCCCGATGGTGAATCCGTGGACACCGTCGTGATCGGCGAGCCGGTCGCCGGTGCCCGCATCGACCACCGCACCCGGGCGCAGGCCGATCCGCGCACCCAGGAACGCACGCGTGTCGCCGCTCGGGATGAAGCAGATGTCGTGGGAGTCGGGCTTGTTGGCGACCGAGAGTCCGCGTCGGGCCGCCTCGGCCCGGATCTCACCCTTGGGCGTATCGCCGACCGGGAACAACGCTCGTGAGAGCTGGTCGTGATTCAGCACCGCGAGCACGTAGGACTGATCCTTGTCGGCGTCCACCGCGCGGCGCAGTTCTCCGTCGTGTAGACGGGCGTAGTGTCCGGTGGCCAGCGCGTCGAAGCCGAGTGCCACGGCCTTGTCGGCGAGGGCCGCGAACTTGACCTTCTCGTTGCAGGTCAGACACGGATTGGGAGTCTGCCCGGCCGCATACGCCGCCACGAACTCGTCGATCACGTCGTCCTTGAACCGGTCGGCGAAATCCCAGACGTAGAACGGTATGCCGAGAACGTCGGCTGCGCGACGGGCGTCCGAGGCGTCCTCGCGCGAGCAGCACCCGCGCGACCCGGTCCGCAACGCTCCAGGTGCCGTCGACAGCGCGAGGTGCACCCCGACGACCTCATGGCCGGCATCGACCGCGCGGGCGGCCGCGACCGCCGAGTCGACGCCACCGCTCATCGCCGCAAGAACCCGCATCAGCGCACCCCCTCGCGCGCCATCGCACCGCTGGGTACCGAGACCAATCCGGCCGCACGTGCACGATCGACGACCTCGCCGATCACGTCGGCAACCCTGTCGATCTCGGCGTCGGTGGTGAACGGCGACAACGAGAATCGCAGCGACGACCGAGCGTCGGCCATGCCGAGTCCCATCGCCAGAAGCACATGGCTCGCCTGGGCGACACCTGCGGTGCAGGCCGAACCCGTGGAGCACTCGACGCCCTTCGCGTCGAGGAGCATCAGCAGCGAGTCACCCTCACAGCCCGCGAACGACACGTGCACGTTGCCGGGCAGCCGGAGGTCGCCCCCTGCACCGTTCAGTTCGGCGCCGTTGAGCGTGGTGCCATCCAGCGACAACAGCACCTCGGAAAGCCGGCCCTGCAGCCGCTTCATGTGTGCGGCGTTCTCGTCCAGGTGCTCGACACACCAGCGCAATGCTGCGGCCATGCCCACGGCACTCGCGACATCTTGTGTACCGGACCGGACGTCACGTTCGTGTCCACCGCCGTGCAGCAGAGGCACGCAGTCGACGTCACGGCCGAGCAGCAGGACGCCGGCACCCTGTGGGCCGCCGAACTTGTGCGCGGCGATGCTCAGTGCGGCCAGACCGCTGGCGGCGAAGTCGACCGGCACGTGCCCGACCGCCTGAATCGCATCCGAGTGCACCGGTACCCCGAACTCGGCGCCGAGCGCGGCGAGCGTGGCGATCGGCGCAATGCTGCCGACCTCGTTGTTGGCCCACATGACCGACACCAGTGCGGTCTCGTCGGCGTGTGCCTCCAGTTCGGCCCGTAGGTCAGCCGCGGACACGATCCCGTCGGCATCGACCGGCAGGATCACCAGTTCGGCGCCCGACTCGTCGGCGAGCCACTGGGCGGGGTCGAGGACCGCGTGATGCTCGACAGCCGACACCACAATCCGTCGACGACGATCATCGGCCGCGCGACGCGCCCAGTAGATTCCCTTGACGGCGAGATTGTCGGCCTCGGTTCCACCGCCGGTGAAGATCACCTCGGACGGCCGGGCACCCACCGACGCCGCTATCGACTCGCGCGCCTCTTCGAGTTGCCTGCGCGCCCGGCGCCCGGATCCGTGCAACGACGACGCGTTGCCCGGCTGCGCGAAGACAGCCGTCATCGCCTCGATCGCAGCGGGCAGCATGGTCGTGGACGCGGCGTGATCGAGGTAGACGGGTGCGCGAGAGGGCACACGGGAGGACATGGACATCGTCAACCAGGATAGACGCGCTCGGCGCACCGACAAATTCCAGCGAGATCAACGATCGCAGTAGGGCAGCTGACCTCATCACCGGGAGATCCTGAGGGCGGAAAGAGCCCCACCTGCCGACTGAGTCGCGAGCGTGACGTCGCTTCACGCTGGCAAGACGCGAGCGTAGGTCAGCCTCACGCAGCGTCCCTCCGCCGGCGTTGCCGACGATCGTGGACGCGGGAAGCGCGCGGCCTCATCGCAGAAACCGCACTTGTCGCCAGAAACCGCAGGTGTGGCCAGAAACCGCTGGTGCGCCTCGGGTTTCTGACCAGACACGCGGTTTCTGAAATCGCGACACGCCGACGACGCGCCTCGGAGGTCGGCGAAGCCTCCGTCGCGGTCAACCATCACAGAGGACGCTGTCGAGCACGGTCCTCGGACTCCGAACATCGTCGTCGAGCACAGAAAGCGCCCTTTGCCGCCCAAGAAACTAGGGGAAGAAATCTCGTCCCCCACTCTTGGAGTCCTCCCCTAGGAATTTCTAGGGGACGACTGTGAACCCCGGGGAAGAAACTCTTCCCCTAGATTTTGCAGGCGAGGCGTATTCACATTTCCGCTGATCAGGGAGTGGAAGCCTCTCAGGCGCGCTCGAGATAGAAGTAGAAGTGACGACCGTCGACGACGCCGCCCTTGCCGTTCATGATGCCCATGACGGTGGTGTCGTCGACCCGCTTGAAGTGGTCGATCACCGGCTGGCCGTCGTAGACCATCGACGCGGTGACCTCACCGCGGAACTCGACCGCCCACAGACTCGCCTCGCCCTTGCCCAGCTTCTTGTTGGAGTACAGCTTGCCGTCGGCATCACGACAGACGAGAGGCTGCACCTCGCTGCGCGAGATGAAGGTCTTGCCGTACCAGCCCGCCTTGTCGAGCATGCCGTTGATGGCGTGACCGGTGACGAACTCGCCACCCTTCCAGGCGCCGAGCATCTCCTCGGGCCGGAGTGTGGCCAGTCCAGCCCACACGGAGTCGAGGTCGGCGTCGTCGACCACTCCTTCGACAGCACGCAGTTCGGCGAACTTTGCGATCGCCTCGTCGCGGGTCAGTTTGGTCGCGGACGTCACCGATGGCCTCCTCGAGAGTTTGGCGGCTCGACCCCACTAACGAGCCGCTTCTAGCAAAATATATGAGGAAACACTCGATGTCACTTCAACCGGGGTCCCCTCACTGCGACCATCAAGCGGCAAGCGCGACCGCCGGCTCACCATGTCCGGCAATGATCCGCTCGCACCGGCGGGCAAGTTCACGACGGTCCGTGCCAGGCAGCTGCGGTTCGTGCATGCGGACAGTCACCGTCAGCCCGCGCATGCGGAGAACGCGTCGCAGGGTGTCGACCAGACTGTCGTCGCCGATGAAACTGGCTGCCGTCGCCGTGGCGCCGCCGACGGTGAAGGTCAGTCGCACCGGAATCACCGGCACGCGCGCGTCGATCGCGGCCTGGAAGAACGCCGGCCGAAACGCACCCATCGCCTGCCCGCATCGAGTGGTGCCCTCGGGGAACACGGCGACCGTCGAATCCTGGTGCAGGCGTTCGACGGCGACGTCGAGCGTGTTCGGCAGGAGCCGCAGCGACGCCCGCTCGATCGGGATCACACCGACACGACGCGCGATCGTCGAGATCACCGGAATCGCCGCGACCTCTGATTTCGCGACGAAATGCGAGGGTGTCACGGTCGCCACGGCGAAGACATCGAGGAAGGAGATGTGGTTGGCCACCAACAGGCCGCGGGCACTTCCGGCGAAGGGGCGCCGGTCATCGAATTCCACCGTCATGCCGAGCGCGGCTATCACCATGCGGGCGGATCGGCGAATGAACCCTCGACGCGCCAGCCTCGGCATCGGCACGATGACGAACGCACACATCGCGATGGTCGCCATGACCAGGAACAACCGAATCAGCCTCAGCGCCACCAGGACTCGCCCGGCAACCACTTTCGCGTCGTCGACGCAGCCGGACGCGCACGGGCTGATCGGATACCAGCCGTGGTGGTGCCCGGTCGTCAGCGCGGGGGCCGCGTGCAATTCATGGCCCACCGCGGCGCTCACGACAGGCTCCCGAGCCGAACCAGGCTGGCTGACAGGCGATCCAGGTACCGGGCGTTGGCGCCCTGGCGGTCGAGGACCGTGAGGAAATCGGCGGTGTCGAAGTCCTCGTCGACCGCGGGTTCACCGCACACCCGGGCGCCGAGCCGTAAGTACCCGCGCATCAGCGCCGGAATCTGCGCCTCCTCCGCGGGCTCGAGATCGGTGAGCAGCCGACCGTCGACGCGAGCCGCTTCGTGCGGGCGGACTCGCCAGCGCACCTCTCGGTGCTTCTCGAGCAGGGTGTCGTGGATCGTGCGCAACGCCCGGCCGCGATCGACCGGCGCCTCGCCGGGACCCGTGAGCGGCACCGACACACATCCGATGAGGTGCTGGTATCCGCCGACGTCCATATAGCGCAGCAGCGCCGCCCACATGAGCGCGGTCACCGTGCCGCAACGATGGGCATCGGCCACACAGGCCCGACCCATCTCGACCGTCGACGACGCGATGGCGGCGAGTTCGGAGAGGTCGAATTCACCCGCCCCGTACCAACCCCCCGCCGCGATGGCGCGGGTCGGCGGTAGGAGTCGGGCACAGCCGATGACGCCATCGGACTCGTGATGGACGATGAGGTGTTCACAGAAAGCGTCGAACCGATCGGCGTCGCGTTCGGTGAGCGGGTCGCCGATGGTGTCGGAGAAGCCCGGTTCGTCGGCGAAAACGCGGTAGCGCAAACGCTGAGCGGCAACGATGTCGGTCGGGTCGTCGGACACCACGATCCGGATCGGCCCGGCAGTGATCACGGTGATCGGCACCCCAGCACGAGCGGTGCCGACCCGGGACAGAAACTGCATGGTGTTCATGTCCCGAATGAAATCGACAGTGGGCGTCGACGCGGCTACCGCACCGTGTCATGTCGGGACAGATCGCGTGAACTCACCCGAACCGACCTGAACACATGCCGACGCGCAGGCGAATACAAAACGCGACGACCCCCGACCGGGCAGGTCGGGGGTCGTCGGCGGCTGCGTCAGCCGAGATCTCAGCGCATCACTTGCGCTTCTTGACCTCTTCGGTCAGCTGCGGCGCGACGTTGAACAGGTCGCCGACCACACCGAAATCGGAGATCTCGAAGATCGGTGCCTCTTCGTCCTTGTTGACCGCGACGATGGTCTTCGAGGTCTGCATACCGGCGCGGTGCTGGATCGCGCCGGAGATGCCGAGCGCGACGTAGAGCTGCGGCGACACGGTCTTGCCGGTCTGGCCGACCTGGAACTGACCCGGGTAGTAGCCGGAGTCCACAGCGGCACGCGAGGCGCCGACTGCGGCACCGAGCGAGTCGGCGAGCTCCTCGACGACCGAGAACTTGTCGGCCGAACCGACACCGCGTCCACCGGAGACCACGATCGAGGCCTCGGTGAGCTCCGGACGGTCGCCGCCGACGTTCGGCTCGACCTTGGTGATCTTCACGGCGTTCTCGGCGGCGGCCGGAACCTCGACGTCGACCCGCTCGCCGGCACCGGCCTGCGGAGCGGCCTCGACGCCACCCGGACGCACCGAGAAGACGGGGGTGTCACCCTTGGCCTGAGCGTCGACGGTGAAGGCGCCACCGAAGATCGAGTGGATTCCGACGCCGCCTTCCTTGATCTCGATGACGTCGGCGAGCACGCCCGAACCCAGGCGCACGCCCAGGCGTCCGGCGATCTCCTTGCCGTCGGCGGTCGCGGCGACCACGATGCCGGCGGGCGACACGTCCTCGGCGATCGACGACAGCACGTCGACCTTGGGGCTGATCAGGTACGACGCCGCGTCGTCGGACTCGGCGACGTAGATCTTCTCCGCGCCGGCCTCCTTCAGGCCGTCGATGATGCCGTCGGCCTTGCCCGGGCCGCCGACGACGACCGCCGACGGGGTGCCGAGGGCACGCGCGGCGGTGATGAGCTCACTGGTGACCTTCTTCAGGGCGCCTTCGGCGTCCTGCTCCACGAGCACGAGTACTTCTGCCATTGTTCTGTCTCTCCTGAAATGTCTGTGGGTTGCCGTTGTGTGCGTGGAGTCGCTCAGATGATTTTCTGGCCCACCAGGTACTCGGCGACCTTCGTGCCGCCGTCGCCCTCGTCGGTGACGCGCTCACCGGCGGTCTTCGGAGGCTTCGGGGTGGAAGCGGTAACCGCGGTGCCCGCATTCTCCAGGCCCACGTCACTCGGCTCGACGTCGATCTCGGCGAGAGTGAGAACGGCGACTTCCTTCTTCTTCGCGGCCATGATGCCCTTGAAGGACGGGAAGCGCGGCTCGTTGATCTTCTCGTTGACGCTGACGATCGCGGGCAGCTCGGCCTCGATGTGGTAGATGCCGTCGTCGGTCTCGCGCTCGCCGGTGAGCTTCTCGCCCTCCAGGGTCAGCTTGCGCAGGTGCGTGAGGTGCGGCAGTTCGAGGTACTCGGCGATCATGGCCGGGATGGCGCCGACGCGACCGTCGGTGGCCTCGTTGCCGGCGATGACGAGCTCGACGCCCTCGACGGTGCCGAGCGCACGGGCCAGCACGTAGGCGGTCTGGACCGAGTCGGAGCCGTGGAGCAGGTCATCCTTGATGTGGATGGCCTTGTCGGCGCCCATCGACAGCGCCTTGCGGATCGCCTCGGTGGCCCGCTCGGGTCCTGCGGTCAGCACCGTGACCTCACCACCGTCGGCTTCTTTGATCTTGAGCGCCTCTTCGACGGCGCGCTCGTTGATCTCGTCGAGCACGGCGTCCGCGGCCTCGCGGTCGAGGGTGAAGTCACCGTCGGTGAGCTTGCGCTCGGACCACGTATCGGGCACCTGCTTGATCAGAACGACAATGTTTGTCATGGGTCTACGTCGACCTCCTGCATCGGGTTCGCGCACCTTACCGACGAGTAAGGAGCGATCGGTCTCCCCCACTTTAGCGTCTCCTATGATCCCACTAAACATCGACTACCTCACACAATGCTTGTGGAACGGACGCTCGTTCGGTCCCGTTGTCCGGTTGCCGCGTCCGACACCTCACAGCCATGCCCTAGTGTCGTGTGGATGACCGACCAGGACCGGACCCTCGAGGACCTCCCCGCCGACGTGCGGCTGGCGCTCACCGGCGAGCGGACCGTTCCGGGCATTCCCGCAGAGAACTACTGGTTTCGGCGGCACGAGGTCGCCTACGACCACATCGTCGCTCGGTGCGCGGGACGCGACATTCTCGAGGCCGGCTCCGGCGAGGGTTATGGCGCCGCAATGATCGCGACGGTCGCCAACTCGGTGACCTGCGTCGACTATGACCAGAGCGCTGTCGAGCACACGCGCCGCCGCTACCCCGGACTGATCGTGCACCAGGCAAACCTGATCGATCTGCCGCTGCCCGATGCCTCGGTCGACATCGTCGTCAACTTCCAGGTGATCGAACATCTGTGGGACCAGCCCGCGTTCGTCGCCGAATGCCGCCGGGTCCTGCGGCCGGGCGGTCAGCTGCTGATGTCGACGCCCAACCGGATCACCTTCTCTCCCGGCCGCGATACGCCCCTCAACCCCTTCCATACGCGCGAGCTCTCAGCCGCCGAACTCACCGAACTGCTCGTCCACGGCGGCTTCGAGGTTTCCACCATGCTGGGCGTTCACCACGGCGCGACGCTGCGGCACCTCGACGAGAAGTGGGGCGGTTCGATCATCGACGCCCAGATCGAGCGCGCACTGGCCGGGATCGACTGGCCCGACGAACTGACCTCCGACGTCGCATCGATCGCGGCGTCGGACTTCGACATCGCCGACGCAGCGGAAGCGGACATCGAGACATCGCTGGATCTCTTCGCGCTCGCGGTCCGGGTCTGACGCGTGGGCGGCGGTGACGGTTCGGCGCCGGGCCAGTTCACCCTGGTCCTGCATTCGCACCTGCCCTGGCTCGCCAACCACGGGCGATGGCCGGTCGGCGAGGAATGGCTCTATCAGTCGTGGGCCGGGTCGTACCTCCCTGTCTTCGACGTCCTGAACCGTCTCGCGGCCGACGGCTTCGAGAATCAGCTGTCCCTCGGCATCACCCCGGTCCTCGCCGCTCAGCTCGACGATCCGCACTGCTGTTCCTCGATGCACACGTGGCTGGCGGACTGGCAGTTGCGTGCCTACGACGCGGCCGGCTCCGCCGACGCCGTGCGCGCAGAGTCGGGCCGACGCGAATATCGCGTGGCCGCAACAGCACTCGCCGATTTCGAGACACGGTGGCGCCACGGCGCGTCGCCCCTCATCCGATCACTGGCGACCTCCGGCGTCATCGAGGTCCTCGGCGGCCCCCTTGCCCATCCTTTTGCACCTCTACTCGACCCGCGGCTGCGCCAGTTCTCAGTGCGCGAAGGCCTCGCCGACGCTCGGGCACGGTGGGGCTTTGATCCGGCAGGGATCTGGGCACCCGAGTGCGCGTTCGCGCCCGGGATGGAGACTGAGTACCAGAACGCGGGCGTCGGGCACTTCATGGTCGATGGGCCGACGCTGCACGGCGACACGGCCCTCGGCCGACCGGTTGGTGACAGCAATGTGGTCGCCTATGGCCGTGACCTGCAGGTGAGCTATCGCGTGTGGTCGCCGAAATCCGGATACCCGGGCCACGCCGCATACCGGGACTTTCACACCTACGACCACGAGACCGGGTTCAAGAGTTTCCGCGTGACTGGCCGGTCGGTGCCCGGCGAAGGCAAGCGACCTTACGACCCGGCCCGGGTGGACGCGGTCATCGACCGCCATGTCGACGACTTCGTCGAGCATGTCGTCCGCCGGTTGCGCACCGAATCCGACCGGATCGGCCGACCGGCGCTGGTGGTGGCGGCCTTCGACACCGAACTGTTCGGGCACTGGTGGTACGAGGGCCCGCGCTGGCTCGAACGCGTGCTGCGGCGTCTACCCGAGGCCGGGGTGCGGGTCGGGACGCTCGCACAGGCCACCAGGGATGGATTCGTCGGCGACGCAGTCGATCTGGGTCCGTCGTCGTGGGGTTCGGGCAAGGACTGGCGGGTGTGGGACGGTCCACAGGTACAACACCTCGTCGACCTCAATGCAGAGGTCACCGAGACCGCTCTCGACACCGTCGCCAAACTGCTGGGCGAAGGGGGTGGACGTGACCGCGTCGCCGACCAGATCCTGCGGGAGACGCTGCTGACCGTCGCGTCCGACTGGCCGTTCATGGTGTCCAAGGACACGGCCGCGAACTACGCTGTAGGGCGAGCGCACACGCACGCGCACGCCACCCGCGAGATCTGCGACGCCGCGATGCGCGGCCGCCACACCACGGCAGCACGACTCGCTGCGGGATGGCAGAGGGCCGACGGTCTCTTTCCGGGGCTCGACGCGCGCAGGCTGCGACTCGGGGACACGCTGACCGACGCCGCAGGGGGCACACGATGAGAATTCTGCTTGTCTCGTGGGAGTACCCGCCTGTGGTCGTCGGCGGGCTTGGCCGCCACGTCCACCATCTCGCCACCGAACTCGCGACGCAGGGCCACGAGATCGTCGTGCTCACGCGACGGCCGTCGGGGACCGATGCGGTGACCCACCCGACCACCGATCAGGTAGTTGACGGCGTACGGGTGATCGCGGTCGCCGAGGATCCGCCGGAGTTCGAGTTCGGCGCCGACATGATGCCGTGGACCCTCGCCATGGGTCACGCGTTCATCCGTGCCGGGCTGAAAATTCTTGCCGGCGAACGCAACTCGCTGTCCGATACGACATGGACACCCGAGGTGGTACACGCCCACGACTGGCTGGTCGCGCATCCGGCGATCACTCTCGCCGAGTTCTTCGACTGCCCGCTGGTCACCACCATCCACGCCACCGAGGCAGGCCGGCACAGCGGCTGGGTGAGTGGTCGCACCAATCGGCAGGTGCATTCGGTCGAGTGGTGGCTGGCGACCGAGTCCGACGCCATCATCACCTGCTCGGAATCCATGCGCGACGAGGTGTTCCGGCTTTTCGGCCCCGCAGCGCAGGTTGCCGACGACGCGGTCCGTGCGCCGAGCCCACCGCTGGCCGACATCCAGGTCATCCACAACGGCATCGACATCACCACCTGGCCGTTCGCACCGCGCACGCCGCAACCCGGACCGCCAGAACTCCTGTTCGCCGGACGTCTGGAATACGAAAAGGGCGTGCAGGATCTGCTTGCCGCGCTCCCCCGGATCCGACGCACCCACCCGGGCACCACACTCACCGTCGCCGGTACCGGAACCCAACAGGAGTGGCTGGTCGAGCAGGCACGCCGGCATCGCGTGAGCAAGGCTGTGCAGTTCGTCGGCGCGGTCGGCCACGACGAGCTGGTCGGCCTCATGCATCGTTGCTCGGCGATCGTGCTGCCGAGCCGCTACGAACCGTTCGGCATCGTCGCCCTCGAGGCCGCGGCCACCGGTGCGCCGCTGGTGGTGTCGACGGCCGGGGGCCTGGGCGAGGCGGTCACCGAGCCGATCACGGGTCTGACCTTCGCACCCGCCGACGTGTCGGGCCTGGCCGCTGCCGTCCGCGCCACCCTCGCCGATCCTGGCGCCGCCGCCGATCGTGCCCGACGCGCCCGTGACCGTCTCACCGCCGACTTCTCCTGGTCCGAGGTGGCCGAACGGACCGCAGGCGTCTACCTGTCCGCCAAGCGCCGCGTGCGTCATCCCGTCGGCCGACCACGAATCGTCGAACGCCCACTTCCGGAACGGGATCCTGGACAATTGGCGTAACCGACGGACAAAGGAGTCAGCCGTGCGCAGTCCGATCTTCGACCAGTCCAACCAGGAGAAGCAGAGCCAGCAGCGCTGGACGATGCAGTCCTCGAAGATGCTGCGCGTGGGCTTCGGCCCGGAAGCACTCGCGGCCAAGGGCGCCATGGTCGCGTATCAGGGGCAGATCGACTTCAAACACGAAGGCTCCGGCAGCGTCAGCAACTTCCTCAAAAAGGCCATCTCCAACGAGGGCGGCCAGCTGATGCGGGTCAGCGGTCAGGGTGAGGTGTTCTTCGCCCGACGCGCCGAGGACGTGTTCACCATCGAACTCGAGGGTCCGCACGAATCGCTCACCATCAACACCTCCAGCCTGCTCGCCTTCGACGCGTCGCTGCAGTGGAACATCACCTCGATCGGCAACGCCGGGATGCTCGCCGGCGGTCTCTTCAATCTGACGCTCAGCGGTCAGGGGACGGTCGGGGTGTCCAGCGACGGACCGCCGATGATCCTCGACTGCAGCCAGCAGCCGACCTTCGTCGACCCGCAAGCGGCGGTCTGCTGGTCGGCCAACCTCCAGCCCGGCCTCAAGAACGACTTCAAGATGGGCTCGCTCATCGGACGGGGTTCCGGCGAGTCATTCCAATTGGCCTTCCACGGCCCCGGATTCGTCGTCGTGCAACCCAGCGAAGGCTTCCCGCTCGGCGGGCCGTCGCACTGACGTTTCAGCCGGTAGCGTCGTGCTCGCGCGCGGCCGCCTTCTTGCGTTCGATGTCGGCAAGGGCGCGTTCGAGCTCCGCGCGTTCGGCGGCGTTGCTCGCCCAGTCGTCCATCCGGTTCTTCACGACGCGGGCCGGGGCGCCGACGGCGATCGAATAGTCGGGGATGACGCCCTTGACCACCGCATGCGAACCGAGCACACACCCGCGACCCACGATGGTGTTGCGCAACACCGACACCTTGGCCGCGACCCACGTGTCGGGTCCGATGCGCACCGGCCCTTTCACGATCCCCTGATCCTTGATGGGCAGGGTGATGTCGTCCATCTTGTGGTCGAAGTCGCAGATGTAGCACCAGTCGGCGATGAGCGTGGAACCGCCGATCTCGAGGTCGAGGTAGGAGTTGACCACGTTGTTGCAGCCGAAGACGGTCTTGTCGCCGATCTTGAGACTGCCCTCGTGACAGCGGATCGAGTTGCCGTCGCCGATGTGCACCCAGCGGCCGATCTCCATGCGGGACAGTTCGGGTGTGGCGTGCAGTTCGACGTTGCGCCCGAGGAACACCATGCCGCGCAGCACCACGTGCGGATTGGCCATGCGGAATCGCGCCAGCCGGTAGTAGCGGACCAGATACCAGGGCGAATACGCCCGGTTGCGCAGCACCCAGCGCAGCGAATCGAGGGTGAGGAACCGCACCTGCGCCGGGTCGCGCCGGCGGCCCGCACGCCACCGGCTCCGGTAGGAGGCATTCCACATCGTCGTCATGACGACAAACCCTAATCGACGCGATTTCGGCACACGATAGGCTCTGAGGCTGGTGCGTTCGACCCTGCGTTCTCGGCTGGTCCGGAGCACCTACCTCGCCCTCGACCGAGGGCGTGCACAGGACAGGAGCACGGATGGCAGAGCACGACCGGCAGCGACCTCACCGGCCGCCGCACTCGCGCCGTCCTGCCGCTCTAGTCGTCGCCGTTGTGGCTGCGTGCGCCCTGCTGCTGTCGGCCTGCTCGGACGGCCACATCGACGTCCGGTCGGTGCCCGGCCTCGGCTGGCCCAGCTACGGCGGAAACTGGGCCAACTCGAACTTCACCACCGCCACCGTGCCCGACGACCTCGCGCTGTCCTGGCAACGTCCCACCGGCGGCCCGATCACCGCGCCACTCACGGTGTCGACGCGGTCGAATGTCGGGGTCACGTCGAACACAGCCAACGGCTGCAACACCTTCGTCTTCGACCCGAATTCGGGCCGCAAGAACTTCTGCAAACGGATGCGCGAGGGCGTCGAGGTGTCCGCACTCCTGGTGGATCAGTACGACCAGCCCTACATCGGCGAACAGACGACGTTCCTCGCGTTCAACGCGGGCGGCGCGATCCGCTGGCGCACACCCGTTCTGGGTGTACCGCTGTCGGCCAAGTTCGCGTCCCCCAGCATGGCTCTCATCGTGACCACCCTGGGACAGATCCAGCTGCTCGACACCCAAACGGCCGAGCCCGTCGCGCCCGAGGTGCTTCTTCGGCCCGACGCCGACCCCAACGACCCGCTCTTCGGCTTCGGTGAATGCGTACAGAACGGGCCGCGCTGCGTGATCCCGGCGCCACCCGCGGTCGACCCCGTGCACGAGCGCTTCTTCCTCAACATGTGGCCGCCCGGCGCGATCGCCTCGCAGGTCCGGGGATTCGGCTACTCGATGGCCGACGGTAAGCGGACGATCCGCGAGATCTGGCACAACGACGTGCCGGGCGGGATCGTCGGTCCGACCACGCTGTCCGTCGACGGCGCCACCGTGTACGCGTTCTCGCGACTCGGCCAGATCGTCGCGATCGACGCCGCTACAGGCAAGACCAGGTGGACCTACAACAACGGCGGCTACGGCTTTGCGACGATGTCCGTCTCCCCCGACGGCCTCATCATGCCGACCGGAGTCGCCGGAGCACCGCTGACGCTGTTGCGCGACAAGGGCGACCGCGCCGAATCTGTCTGGACGCGTACCGATCTCGCGACCGTGAGCCTGTCCACGTTGACGGCATCGGGCACGGCATGGACCGTCGTGCGCGATCCGGGCAAGCAGACGCTGTCGCTCACCGAGGTGTCGACCACCGACGGCGCCACCAAACGCCAACTGCCGCTACCGGAATCGATCGGCTTCGCGACCGGCGTCGCGGTGTCGCCGAACGGACAGATCGCGGTCGCGACGCACATCGGCGAGGTGTACTTCTTCGACAGTGCCGCCAACATCAAACGCTGACGACAGATTCTTGTCGGACCCCGGCGATAGTCTGTGATCAGTTTCGAGATCAGATGACAGCTCGCCGGCGCTTCTTGTCGGTGGTCTCGGCTACCGTGGTTTTCAGCAGGTCACCAATGATGAAAGATACTCATCGGCAGTAGGTTTCGCCGATGCACCACGAATGATGACGACAAGCCCACCCTCAGATGTGGAAGGTTCCGTCATGCCCACAACAACAGCTCCTGCCCTGTGCCGTCGCCACGCATATCGGCGAGGTGCACTTCTTCCACAGCGCCGCCAGCATCAAGCGCCGACGACAGATTCTTGTCGGACCCCCGCGATAGTGTGTGATCAGTTTCGAGATCAGATGACAGCATGCCTCCGTGGCGACAGCCAGATGATGACCGTCCATTCTTGTCGGTGCCCCCGGCTACAGTGGCTTTCAGCAGGTCAGACAACGATGAATGACAGTCATCGGCAATAGGTTTCGCCGATGTATTTCCAACGATGACGACACGCCCACCCTTTTGATGTGGAAGGTTCCGTCATGCCCACAACAACCGCCCCCGCCCCAAACACTGACAGCCCACAAGTCGTCGACGCCCAGCTTCTC
>NZ_JBSFQL010000013.1:0-142836 GCF_053588675.1 Gordonia sp. NPDC003422 | reverse complement strand
AAGTTGGCGTATCCCGGCTTGCGTTTGGCCGGGCTGGTGTTGAACAGCTTGGAGTAGAACTCGATTGCGGTATCGAGATCATCGACATTGAGCGCCAGCTGCATACGGGACATGACCATCACCTTCACCTGTGAGACATATATCGAACTGCGGTCACTCTGCAGCGTGCCCACCTTTTCGACATATGTCAAGTAGGGGCGTACGATCTGGTCATGCCGAAGCCCTTGCCGATGGTCGACATCAGCGCCCCGATCTGCTGCGCACCGGTATCGGCGGCACCGCTCGATGACGACACCGCGCTGCAGATCGCGTTGCGGCTCAAGGCGCTTGCCGATCCCGTTCGGATCAAGCTCGTCTCAATCCTGCTTACCGACACCGGTGACGGGACCTGCACCTGCGACCTCGCGACCGCGGTCGGCCTCACCGAAGCCACCACCAGTCACCACCTGGGGCAGCTCCGCAAAGCCGGCATGGTCACCCCCGAGCGCCGCGGCATGAACGTCTACTACCGAGCGCAACCGGACTCGTTGGAAGCACTACGCAACGTTCTCAGCGCTACGACGGGTTGCTGTTGAACGGCGACGGCACGAACTGAGCGAGCCTTATCCGGGTGTCCTTTTGGCAGGCCAACTCCGGTGTCTTTCAGCAGGTCAGCGAGCATGGCGAGCAATCCAGCTCGGCTGGTGGCGGGCAGATCGGATCGGTGATCACGGCGTGGCCGGCGCCGGCGAGGGCGGTGATGCGGGCGGCGACGTTCACCGCGTGCCCGAACAGGTCTCCGTCGCGGACGACTGCGCTGCCGTAGTGGATCGATCCCGGCGCGTAGGGCGATGAATCCGTCTTGACCGGCGGCCGCGGCCGCGGGGGCGGTGATCGTGGCGAGGATCACTTGGGGGGCGTCGGCGGTGAGCATCACCGCATCGCCGATGGCCTTGACCAGCCGCGTGCCCGGTCGTAGAGCCTGCCTGCCAGGTCTGAGAGGCCAACCGTATGGCCAGTTCTGCGGCTTCCTGGTCGCCGCAGAACTCGGTGAACACGCTGTATCCGGCGAGGTCGACGAACGCCACCGCGACGTCACGCTGCTCGAGCTCGGCGAGCTCGTCCGAGGGAGGGCCATGGTGATGCCCGTGCAGTGGTGGCGTGGTCATCGGTCACCGGCGCGGCGGGCACGGAACCGGGCGAGCGCAGGGTTCTCGCGGACCGTGATGTCGGTCAGAGGCAGGGACGTCAGGTGCAGGCGGAGTTCGCCGCGGGGGATGAACCGGTGCGGTGCCCCTTCGAGGTTGTGCAGCAGCCGCGCCGGTGCGCTGCCGAGCAGGTCGTAGCCGACCAGCATTCCGCCGGGCGCGAGCACTCGGGCGGCCTCGGCGAGTGCGCGTTCCCAGTCGATGACGTGGTGCAACATGATGAACGAGACGACGGTGTCGAAGCTTCCGTCCTCGAACGGCAGGGCTGTGGCGTCGGCGACCTGGGCGTGGGCGCGGGCCCCGAAACCCTGCAGCCGATCGCTGGCGGCGGCGACCATGACCGGGTCGAAGTCGGTGACGGTCACATCGACGAGTTCGTCGGGGTTGGTGGTGAGGATCTGTTCGGTCATCGCGCCGGCGCCGCCACCGATTTCAAGGACCCGGCCTCGGGGATGGATGCCTTGCAGCGCCCACGGGAGTACCCACCTGCCGGTGGCCGCCTGCCACGGTGCGCTGCGGCAGAACAGAGACTCGATCGTCGACATCGACGGCATACCAACAGCTCCCACCATCTCGCCCGGCCGCGCCTGCTGCCACTTCTTCGTGATGATTCGATTACAGCACACAATGCCGCTATCATCGTCATATGACGATGAATGAGTGTTTGGTGGCGACTGGGGCGGACCTCGATCCCGCGGTGGCGTTGTTCCACAGCCTCTCCGATGGGACCCGTCTGGCGATCGCAACCCGCCTCGCGCACGGTGGCGAGGCCCGGGTGGCGGATCTGATGGCGGAGCTGGGGTTGGCGCAGTCGACGGTGTCGGCGCACGTGGCGTGCTTACGGGACTGTGGGCTCGTCGAAGGCCGCCCGCAGGGGCGGCAGGTGTTCTACAGCCTGGCCCGTCCGGAGTTGATGGACGTGCTCGCCGCCGCCGAAACCCTCCTGGCAGCGACCGGAAACGCGGTTGTGTTGTGCCCGAACTACGGCACCGACGCCACCACCTCCTGCTGCACAACGGGCGACACGAAGGCGGGGGTGCGGCGATGAGCGACGCATGCGGATGCGGGCACGACGAACCGGCCAGTGAGGACGAGCAGGCCCCGGAGCACTGGTGGCAGGTGCGGGAGCTGCAGGCTGCCGCCGCGGCCGCGGTGTTCCTGCTCGCCGCGTACATCGTCAGCTGGTCCGGCGGCTCCGAACCGGTCGCGCTCGCCCTGGAGTGGGTGGCGCTGCTGATCGGGGCGTGGACATTCGTCCCCTCGACCCTGCGTCGGTTGGCGAAGGGCGAAATTGGCGTCGGCACCCTGATGACGATTGCTGCGGTCGGCGCGGTGATCCTCGGCGAGGTCGGTGAAGCCGCGATGCTCGCTGTGCTGTTCTCCATCAGCGAAGGCCTTGAGGAGTACGCGGTCTCGCGCACCCGCCGCGGGCTGCGGGCGCTGCTGAATCTGGTCCCGGACTCCGCGACCGTGCTCCGCGACGGCACCCCGGTCACCGTCTCCCCGTCGGAATTGGCTGTCGGGGACCTGATGTTGGTCAAACCCGGCGAGCGGATCGCCACCGACGGCACCATTACCGAAGGCCGCACCGCACTGGATGTTTCGGCGATCACCGGTGAATCCGTGCCTGTCGAAGCCGGACCCGGCACGCAGGTCTACGCCGGGTCGATCAACGGCACCGGCGCCCTGAGCGTGCAGGTCACCAGCACGGCGGAGAACAATTCGCTGGCCAAGATCGTGCAGATCGTCGAGGCCGAACAGTCCCGCAAGGGCGACGCGCAGCGCCTCGCCGACCGGATCGCCAAGCCCCTGGTACCGGCGATCATGATCTTCGCTGCCGCCATTGCGATCCTCGGCGCCCTGCTCGGTGACCCGGCCACGTGGATCGAACGGGCCCTGGTCGTGCTCGTCGCCGCGTCGCCGTGTGCGCTGGCGATCTCTGTGCCGGTGACCGTGGTCGCGGCGATCGGCGCCGCCAGCAAGATCGGCGTCCTGGTCAAAGGAGGTGCCGCCCTCGAAGCCCTCGGCCGGGTCCGCACCGTCGCCCTCGACAAGACCGGCACTCTGACCGCGAACCGGCCCACCGTCGTCGACATCGCCACCACCGACACCGCTGCTCCCAGCCCCGGGAGCAGCGTCGGTGGCGGCGAGCGCACTCCGGGCCAGGAGCGGGTGCTCGCCGTCGCCGCGGCGCTGGAAGCGCACAGCGAACACCCCCTCGCCCGCGCGATCCTCGCCGCCCACGGCGAGACCACCGCCGCGCGCGATGTGCAGGCTGTTCCCGGGGCCGGCCTGACCGGCCTCGTCGACGGACGGCCCGCGCGGCTGGGCCGTCCCGGCTGGATCGAGTCCGGCCCGCTCGAGGAGCGGGTCGCGGCCATGCAGGCCGGCGGCGCCACCGCCGTCCTGGTCGAACACGACGGTCAGGTCATCGGCGCGGTCGCCGTCCGTGACGAGCTTCGCCCCGAAGCCGGCGCGGTAATCGAGCACCTGCACCGCAGCGGCGCCACGGTCGCGATGCTCACCGGCGACAACACCGCCACCGCCAACGCGCTGGCGAAGATCGCCGGCATCGACGACGTACACGCCGACCTCCGCCCCGAAGACAAGGCCCGCATCATCGGCGACCTCCGAACGAACTCGTTCACCGCGATGGTCGGCGACGGCGTCAACGACGCTCCCGCCCTGGCCACCGCCGACCTCGGCATCGCCATGGGCGCCATGGGATCGGACGTAGCGATCGAAACCGCCGACGTCGCCCTCATGGGCGAAGACCTCCGCACCCTCCCGCAGGCACTCGATCACGCCCGACGCGCCCGGAAGATCATGCTGCAGAACGTCGGCCTGTCCCTCGCTCTGATCGCGATCCTCATCCCTCTCGCGCTGTTCGGGATACTCGGCCTCGCCGCCGTCGTCGCCGTCCACGAACTCGCCGAGATCGTCGTCATCGCCAACGGAGTCCGCGCCGGCCGGGTCAAAGCGCTAGCCCGGGCGAGGACCGGAACTGGCCAGCGGACTCCGTCCGTAGTGACGGTCGGGCAGTGATCACCGCGGTTCCGGTGGCGCACCGCCGCGTACGCCTCACACGGCGGTGCGGGCTGCTGGCCGTCGCTGTCGGACTCGCGGCCACCGATCTGGCCGTCAAGGCATGGGCCACAAGCGCGCTCGCGGACGGCGCAGTCATCGGAACGGGGCCGGTGCAGCTGCGGCTGGCATTCAATCCGGGCGCGGCGTTTTCGATCGCCGCCGATGCCCCGGCATGGGTGCTGCCCACAGTCACCGGAATCATCACCTTCATCGTCGCGGTCACCTCCTGGCGGATGGCGCCAGGCACCGGGCACCTCGGGCGGCTGGGGTTAGCAGCGATCCTCGGCGGGGCAAGCGCTAATCTCATCGATCGGTTCCCCGACGGAGTGGTCACTGACTATCTCCACACCGGTTGGTGGCCAACGTTCAACCTCGCTGACACATTCATCGTCGGCGGCGCTGCCATCTTGATCACCCTCACCGCATTCAGGAGTCCCGACGAACGAGCGCAGCATTCACCCGAGCGCTGACCCCCCCGATCCGGCGCAGGGCCCGGCTGGCCGCGCTGGTCACTGCCCGGCTCACCGTCTGCCCGGAGTCTC
Organism: Gordonia sp. NPDC003422; assembly: GCF_053588675.1. Classification (NCBI taxonomy): domain Bacteria; kingdom Bacillati; phylum Actinomycetota; class Actinomycetes; order Mycobacteriales; family Gordoniaceae; genus Gordonia; species Gordonia sp. NPDC003422. The sequence goes on along the minus strand of NZ_JBSFQL010000013.1, from coordinate 138,020 downwards.
GATGGTCCGCTCCCAGAGGAAACGCCAGAGACTCCTCGCTGCCGGATACAGAATCTGATCCGCTTGTAGCGCGCACCCATGAAGACAGAGAACAGACATCATCATACATTCCGGGCGCTACCCCGAAGGCAACCCCCGGCCTGATGAGACCGATCCTCATTCCCGCCGACATCGCCTCTACGTTGAACGTATGACCAGACCAACCAAGTTCGCGTGGGCGTTCTTCGTAACCATTATCGTCGGTATCGGAGTCGCCGTCCTCGTCGATCAGGACACTTCCACACCCGCCCCGTCCGATACCGCCGCGGTGTCTGATCTGGTGGCCCGGCCCGACAGTCATCGGCTGACGTCGCCTGCGCAGAGCCGGGCGCAATTCGTCGAGTTCCTGGACTTCGAGTGCGAAGCCTGCGGAGCCATCTACCCGGTCATCGAGGATCTGCGGCGAACCTACGGCGACCGCGTTACGTTCGTCGTCCGCTACTTTCCGATGCCCGGACACTTCAACGCCGAACGTGCTGCTCGCGCGGTCGAAGCCGCCGCCCAGCAGGGGCGGTTCGAGCAGATGTACCAGCGCATGTTCACCACCCAAACCCATTGGGGCGAACAGCAAGTCCCCGCTGACGACCTGTTCCGTAGCTTCGCCGTCGACCTCGATCTCGATATGGCGGCCTTCGACACGGTCTACAACAGCCCGGCCACGCTCGAACGGATCCGCGCCGACGTCGCTGACGGTCTGGCTCTCGGGGTCCAAGGCACCCCCACATTCTTCCTCGACGAGAATCGGCTACAACCGAACACGATCGACGACCTCACCGCGGCGGTGCGTGCAGCGGCGTCTGAATGATCTCAGGGGCTAGGCGGCAGCCTCCGCGATGGGCGGGCCGGCGCCCCTCGGAGTCCATTCTCGGCCATCACGGATGAGTGCCCACACAACATCAATCAACCGTCTGGCCAGCGAGATGAGCGCATGCACGTGAGAGCGGTTCTCGCGTCGTTTGCGCTGGTAGAACTCCCGTGATGGTCCGTCGCGTTGCGAGCTGTTGAGTGCGGCCATGTAGAACACCTTCCGCAGACCCCGGTGGTAGCGCTGCGGTCTACGCAATGTGCCCCGCCGGTTACCTGAATCATGCGGGACGGGAGCAAGACCGGCGTAGGCAGCCAGTTTGGCAGCCGAGCCGAACGACGTGAGGTCGCCACCAGTGAACGCGATGAGTTCGGCACCACTTCGGGTGCCGATACCGGGTACGGATTCAAGAATCCGGGCGTGGCGGTCTCGGCGGAACACCTCGGCGATCTGTTTATCCAGGTAGGTGATCTGGCGAGTGAGCGCCATCAGCGAGGTAGCCGCCTGCTGCACCAGCAATGCCGTGGTCGCCTCACCAGGCAGAGCGACGGTCTGCGCGGCCGCGGCGGCACGCGCCTTGCTGATCATCTTCGGGATGGTCGGCCGGCGGACTCCTTGACCGCGTAGGTGGTCGTAAATCTCCTCGTCGGAGACCCCATCAATCGCCGACGGTGTGGTGAAGCGGGTGACGAACGCCAAACCAGTCAACGTCGAGTAGTCGAAGCACCGTTCGAGACCGGGGAAGATGCGGGTCAGCAGGCCGCGCAGTCGATTGATGCCTCGTGTGCGTTCGGTGACCAAGTCGCGGCGATGCCCGGTCAACAGGTCGAGTTCGATCGCGACGTCATCAGGGACCGCGACCGTCGCGAGATCACCACGCAGGCGCGCGGTCTGGGCGATCACCACCGCGTCGCGGGCGTCGGTTTTGCCTTCGCCGGCGAAAGCGCCGGTCATGCTGTGCACAACGCGACCAGGTACATAGCGAATGTGTTGGCCGCGGCGGGACAACACCCCTCGGAGGAGGGCCGATTCCGGCGCGGTCATGTCGATCGCCCACACCACCGATTCGACACGGCACGCCTGGTCCACAATCGCTTCGATGGCCGCCTGATCGTTCGGTACCCGACGTGACCACAGCACCGTCCCCGCGTCGTCCACAGCGGCGGCGTGGTGTGCGTGACGGCCGACATCGATTCCTACCCAGATTGTTTCGACCACATGAACCTCTCTGCTCGAACCTGTTGACCTCGTCAGGGGTTGTTTCGCCGGCGCACCTTTACACAGCGACAAGTTCGCGAACACTTCTCAATCAGCGGCCGAAACGACCCGTCACGGTCCGGGGTGGCCTTCCACGCCGAGCCACCGAGGGCACACAGGTGATTGTCGAGCCACGCCCCGAACCGCGGACGAGCGTCCGAGGCGACCGCCCCGGACGTACTCCAACGTAAAGGTGATTGTGGGTTCGCTGAGTGGTTCGCTCATGAGGGGTGCCCCATGCGACGACACGCTACACGCGAACAGACTCAGGGGGCGACGGACAGCCAGTCGGCGAATCCGGACGGATCGTGGCGTCCCAGGGCGCCGTGCTCGAACAGACCCCACCCCTCGCGGGTGGTGCCGTCGGCTTCGCGACACACCGCCCGGCCGACGTGGTCGATGACGCCGAACGCGGCGCGCCCGATGATCGCCGAGTCGGTCATGTCGTAGGTGAGGCGTTCGGTGAACTTCTCGCCCCGCCACACGCCGTGGATCCAGTCCGGGTCACCGCCGTAGCCGCCGCCGACGTGGATGGGCACCGCGAGCCGGGACTCGACGTCGAGGTGGATCGTCGCGCCGTCGGGGGTGGTCGCGGTGATGGTGGCACCGGTCGGGATGCGGGTGCCCGACGTGTACTGGACGTCGATACGTGGCCAGCCGAGTTGTTCGACCCGCCCGTCCTTCCACACCCGCACGCAATCGTTGAGCGATCGGTACCCGCTCGGTTCCTCCTGGACGATGAGGACCATCTGGAAGTCGTCGAACGCCATCGGGATGTAGAGCCACCACATCCCTTCGAATGGGGGATCGGCGGGCCGTCCGGCCGGTTCGGGTTCGCCGACCGGCCGCAGACCCCACGAGCGGTCCCGGGAACCGATCCAGCGGTCGGGCTCCACCGCGATGTGCTCCCCGTCGATCGTGATCGACCCGGTCCAGGTGCCGACCTGAGCGAAACGCTGCGCATCGAGTGTGACCTTGGTGCTCGCGCGCATGAGGTGGGGTTGCTCCAGGATGGGGTCGAACAGCCCGTTCCATGTGAGGTCGACCGCCACGCCCTCGGTCTCGTCGAGGGTGAGATGCAGCCGCCGGAGTGGTTCGGAGACCTCCATCCGGTAGCCGCCGACCTGCTGGTTCAGCCGATCGTCGTCGATGGCGTCGCTGAGGTGGACGGCGGTCTGGACGTCCCCGCGCCGGACGAGGACAAAGGCATCCTTCACGCCGAGGTTCGGGTAGTAACCGATCCCGGTGATGAGGAAGATGTCGCCGCTGCGGTCATGCGCATTGAGGTAGGCGCGGTCGTAGAAGTTGCGATTCGACTCGCCCGGCCACGCGATCGGTTGGGGCAGTTGATGAATCGGGAACTCGTCGAGTGGTCCCAGGCCCGTCATGTCAGTTCCCTTCGCTCAGCAGGCGTTCGAGCAGACTGCGGTGATAGAACAGTGTGCCGTCGATGTCGTGCGGCGCGTCCATCTCGCCGAAGTGGACGCGGCGCGCGCCGGTGCGCATGAACACGCAACACCATTGGACGCCCGCGTAGATGTAGAACCAGCGCAGGTCACCGAGTTCGACTCCGGTCAGCTCGCGGTAGGTGGATCGAACATCTTCCTCGCGCAACACATCTGGCAGACCCGGGAGTCCGCCGAGGCCGGCCAGTTCCTGGAAGACCATGTGCGCGAAAATCGTCCACGACACGTCGAGTTCGCGTGGGCCCACGGTGGCCATCTCCCAGTCGAGTACCGCGGTCGGCGCGAAGTCTCGGTACATGACGTTGCCGATTCGAGCGTCACCCCAGGTGAGGACGGGATCGGCGGCCGCAATGTCGTCGGGGAAGTTGGCTTCCAGCCAGTCCAGTGCACGCGCGACGAGCGGCGACGGGCCGATTCCCTCGACCGAGTAGTCGTACCAGCGACGCAGCGCGGCGAAGGTACGACGCAGGGGTGTGTCGCCCGGCGGCAGGGCGTCGAGGAGGAAACCGAAGGTCTCGGTCGGATCGGCGATGGCGTGGATGCCGGCGATCACCTTGATCGTCGAATCCTGCAGTGCACGTTGGTCGATGGGCGCGGCGTCGGAAAACCAGTTGTCGCCGAACGTGTACGGCATGACGTCCGGTGGAACCTCCCCGTCTCGTCGTTCCATGACGAAGAACGGCTGACCGAGTACCTCCCCGGTGGGTTCGAGGAACCGGACCGGCGGGACGGGGACGTCGGTGTGCTCGCCGACCAGGCGCATGACGTCGAACTGATGATTCATCCGGTATTCCGGGAACACCGGGACGTCGGCGTCGGCGGGCGCCATGCGCATCACCCAGTCGTCGGCGTGGCCATCGGCCCAGTCGACATGCAGCGGGATGGTCTCCGACGACATGCCGTTCGCGTCGACTCCGCTCTCCACCGTGACCGTCGGACGCGACGACGCTCCGGACACCGATGTCAACCAGTGCGCGAGGGCCTCGGGAATCGAGGTGCTGTCGCGACTGGATCGCTGGAGATTGTCAACATGCCCGACGGTCGGTTCGGTGGTGTGTTCGGTGGTCGCCATGGCGCCCAGCGTCGCACAGATACGCTACGGTGAGTTGCGTAATGGTGAAAAATGCCGATGAGGTTGCTGTAGCACCCGGACGACCGCGGGACGGACGAATCGACGCCGCGGTGCTCGACGCGGCCGCCGAACTGCTCGTCGACGTCGGGTACAGCCGACTGACGATGGCGGCCATCGCCGAACGGGCACAGACCACCAAGACGGCGCTGTACCGGCGCTGGAGCGGCAAACCGGAGCTCGTCCACGAGGCGGCGTTTCCTCCGGCCACCATGCTGCCGCCGACGACCGGCGATATTGCCGCAGACATCCGGGCGATGGTCGTGGTGGCCCGCGACCTGTTCGCGAGCCCGGTCACGCGCGCAGCCCTGCCCGGCCTGATCGCCGACATGGGCGCCGATGCCGAACTGGCGACGCGCGTACATGGCAGGTTCGCCGAGGCCTTCGGTGCGGTGCACACCAGGCTCGTCGAGGCCGCCGACAGCGGTGAGGTGCGTGCCGACGTCGATGCCGACCGGTTGATCGAGGTGATGGGCGGCGCCGCCATGTTGCGCCTGCTCCTCGACCCCGACGCCGTGCTCGACGACGACTGGGTAGAGCAGATGACGGCGATCGCACTGCACGGCGTGCAACGCTGAGTCCCCGCGCCTGCAACAATCGGTTCCGTGGCCAAGGTCAGACCTCACGTCGTCGTCATCGGAGCCGGGTTCGGCGGACTGCATTGCGCCCGGCGACTCAAACGCAGCACGGTGGACGTGACGGTGGTGGACCGCGGGACCAGCCACCTGTTCCAGCCGCTGCTCTATCAATGTGCGACGGGACTGCTGTCCGAGGGTGCCATCTCCAGCCCGGTGCGACATTTGTTGCGTCGGCAGCGAAATGCCGACGTAGCGCTCGGCGAGGCGACGGCTGTCGACGCGACCGCGCAGACGGTGACGGTGACGCGCATCGACGGATCCGAATTCACCCTGCGCTACGACCATCTCGTGGTGGCCGCGGGTATGCGCACCGCTTACCACGGGAACGACGAATTCGCCGCTCACGCACCGGGAATGAAGACCCTCGACGACGCACTCGCGATCCGGCGCCGAGTGATCGGCGCGTTCGAGATGGCCGAATCGGCCTCCGACGCCGACCTGCAGCGGTCGTGGTTGACGTTCGCTGTGGCCGGCGGCGGGCCGACCGGCGTCGAACTCGCCGGCCAGATCCGAGAACTCGCCACACTCGCGCTCGACCGCGAGTTCCGCACCATCGACCCGGAGCGCGCGCGAGTCCTGTTGCTGCACGGCGGAGATCGGGTGCTGCCGAGCTTCGACGCGCGACTGTCCGCGGATGCCCAGCGCACGCTCGATGGGCTCGGGGTGGAGACCCATCTCGGCGTGCATGTCACCGGTGTCGGCGCGGACTACGTCGAGACCACCAGTAAGGCGACGCACGAGGTGGTCCGCTATCCGGCGCGCACCACCCTGTGGACCACCGGCGTCGAGGCGGTGCCGTTCGCAAAGACGCTCGCCGACGCGCTCGGTGTGACCCAGGACCGATCGGGCCGAATCCCGGTGCGGCCGGACCTGTCGGTCGACGGTCACGACAATGTGTGGGTGGTCGGCGACATGAGCTCGCTCGACGACCTGCCGGGCGTCGCGGAGGTGGCCATGCAGGGCGGTCGGCATGTGGGCGCGGTGATCGCCGGGCTCGTCGACGGCCAGCATGACCGTGCGCCGTTCCACTACCGCGACCTCGGCAACGCGGCCTACATCGCACGTCGTCAGGCGGTCGTGCAGGCCGGGCGGCTCCGGTTGTCGGGCTCGTTGGGGTGGTTGGCGTGGGGTGTCATCCACATCGCCTTCCTCGCCGGTATCCGCAATCGGATGGGCACGGTGATCTCGTGGTCGGCAACGCTTCTCACCGACTCGCGCCGGGAACGCGCCATCACCTACGGAGATCCCGAGACGGCACGTCAGCCGTACTCGCGATGACCTGAGAGGTAGTGGACCGCGGCGCTTGACCGGAGGACCCTGGGGGTAGACGAAATCACCTCTAGGAGGCGACCATGATCGGGCGCAACCGTTTTGGCCAACCCACCGGCCCGCCCACCGAATCGAGTCCGCGGTGGCTGAGCGTCGTGTTGCGCTGCGACCGTTCGGGTTCGGGCTGGTACATCGGTCTGGGCTTCTTCTTCGCGCCGCTCGTATTGGCGCTCGATCCGTGGCCGATCGCGGTGGCCATTGCGTGGACGGCGATCGCGCTGTTCGGTCTGTGGCTCGGCATCCTCGGCGTGTTCATGGCCATCGGACTCGGTCGCGTGTTGCGCTCGGGCGAGACGGTTCCCGACGAGTACTGGATGGCGCTGCTGGGTGACCGGTCGGGGCGGTGAGGCGCCGCCGGCTGAGCCTGGATCCATGGACGTAGATCTGGCCCCGAATTCCGCTGCCTGAGCCGAAGGCCCCCATCCGCTCCCTGAGGTGCTCGAGGCGCTAGCCGAGAGCCTCGAAGGGCCTGGTGAGAGAGGGGAGTTCGGCGACCAGGTAGCGACAGTCACCAGGCCTTCGAGGCTCGTCGCTAGCGCTCCTCGCACCTCAGGCAGCGGAACTACGCACCTCGAGCGGTGCGGAATATCGGGCACGGATCCAGGATCGATCGGCGGTCAGTCAACTCAGCAGCCGCCACAGCCCGATCAGCCCGACGACCACGATGACGCCGCGAAGGGCGTTGGGTGACAGTCGCCTTCCGTAGCGGGCGCCGACAACGCCACCGACGAGGGAGCCGGCTGCGATCAGTCCGGCGGCCGTCCAGTTGATGCGGTCGAAGGCGACGATGGAGTATGCCAGGGCGGCAACGACATTGACGACGAGACTGAGCAGGTTCTTCGCGGCGTTCATCCGCTGCAGATCGTCGGGGACGATCACACCGAGGGCGCCGATCAGCAGGATACCTTGCGCCGCGGTGAAATAGCCGCCGTAGACGCCGACCGCGAAGGTGGCGACAACCATCGCGGCGGTGCGGGCCGGTGTCATCGAGAGCCGCTCGCCGTGGAGAAGCCCAGTGCGTGCGAACACCCGGCGCTGGATGCGCGGCTGGATCACGACGAGGATCAGTGCCCCGATCAGCAACACCGGAACGACGGCCTCGAACACCGTCTCGGGCAGATGCAGAAGCAGCCAGCATCCGAGAAGTGCGCCGGTGAAGGACGCGGGAAGCTGCCAGCGCAGTTGTGGCCACTGGCCTTCGAGCTCGCGTCGGTAACCCCATGTCCCCGACACACCGCCCGCGACGAGGCCGACGGCGTTGGACATCGTCGCGCTCACCGGCGGCAAACCGAAGGCGACCAGGGTGGGGAAGGTGATCAGGGTTCCGCTGCCGACCAGCGCGTTGATGGCGCCGGCCCCGACGCCGGCGATGGCGATGGCGAGCAGTTCGACGGGCGTCACCCCTCCACCGTCGCATGTGGCTCCCCACCGGCGACACCCGGTTCTACACTCGGACGATGACCGCAACCGACGACGTTGTCGAGAAGATCCTGTCCACCTACGACACCATCACGGTGGTCGGCGCGAGTGCCAACACCGCGAAGGCGGCGAACGAGGTGCCTGCGTACATGCAGGAACATGGGTGGCGGATCATCCCGGTCAATCCGACAGCGCAGGAGATCGTGGGCGAGACCGTCTATCCGACGCTGGCCGACGTCCCCGAGCAGGTGGGCCTCGTCGATGTCTTCCGTCCGGGACCCGAGTGTGCCGAGGTGGCGCGACAGGCGGTCGCCTCGGGTGCCACCGCGCTGTGGCTGCAGCTCGGTATCCGATCCGACGAGGCGCGGGAGATCGCCGAATCGGCCGGGTTGCTCTACGTCGAGGATCGGTGCCTGATCATCGAACAGCGTCGCACCGGCCTGCGCGCGCCGCGCAGCTGACCGGTGCCGCCATGTTCCGCCTCCACGACCCGCTGACCGACGGGCAATTGGCGCTGTTCCTTGCCTTTCTGGCGTTCACGGTGACCTTTGTGATCACCCGGGCCATCACGCGGCTGATTCGCGCGGGCCGAGGTCCCTTCCGGGACAACGTCTCCGGGGGCGTACACATTCATCACGCGGTGCCCGGGATCGTGCTGACCATCGTGGGGGCGTTCGTCTCGGTGGCGGCGGCGGGGCGTTCGCCGGCCGCCGAGATCAGCGCGATCATGATCGGTGTCGGTGCGTCGCTGGTGCTCGACGAGTTCGCGCTCATCCTGCACCTCAAGGACGTGTATTGGTCACGGGAGGGCCAACTCTCGGTCCAGGTGGTCTCGTTGACGGTGGCCGGACTCGGCATGGCGACGCTCGGTTTCAATCCGCTCGAGGATTCGAGTCTCGAACTGGGACCGGTCGTCTTGACGGCGAACCTGCCGATCAACATCGCCTGCCTGCTCTGCTGCATCGCCAAGGGCAAATACTCCACGGCTGTGGTCGGCGCGTTCGTGCCGCCGCTCGCCTGGGTCGGTGCGATCCGGTTGGCCCGGCCCGACTCGCCCTGGGCGCGTCGCCGCTACTCGGCGCCGAAACGAGAGGCCGCGCGTCGTCGGGCCGAGAAGTTCGACGCGCGGTACGGACGATGGGGAATGACTGTCGAGGACTGGGTGGCGGGGCGCCCGACCAAGACGGCCGATGAGCAGTCAGCGTCGGATCCCGAAGGCGTCACGAATGAGGGCGATGAAGGCTCGGGTCACCGCGCTGGCCTCGCTGCGCCACACAAAGCCGAGGACAGCCGGCTCGGTGATCTCGCGAATCGTCCGGCCGGTGATGTCGCGACGCCCGGAAACGATTGATTCACTGAGTATTCCGACGCCCAACCCGCCGGCGACGAGTTCGAGGATCGCGTCGGGTGAGGACGCCTCCATCGCCGGCCGGAAGGTGCGGGCGCCCCGATCGAAGGTCGTCCGGATTCCCGCGCCGCGGGGCAGGCAGATCAGGTGATGGGATCGGAGGTCGTCGAGCGACAGTTCGTCGCCTGACGCGGTGTGCTCGAGCGCCGGATGATTCGGCGGTGCCGCGGCCACCACCCGCTCCGAGAACACCGTCAGCGACTCGAGCGAGGGTGGCAGGTCACCGTCATGACCGGCGAGCGCGATGTCGAGGTCGCCGTTGCCGACGGCGCTGATCAGGTCCTCGGAGCCCTGCTCGGACAGCGAGATCTCGATCGCCGGATGGTCGCGGTGGAGTCGGCCGAGCGCAGCAAACAGCGGTTGCATGGTGCATCCGTCGACCATGCCGACCGCAAGACTGCCGCGCAGGAGGTCGTTGACGTCGGCCACCGACTGGGCCATCGCATCCGCCGACCGCAGGGACGCACGCGCCGCGGGTAGTGCAGCGGCGCCCGCATCGGTCAGCCGGACGCGACGCCCGGCGCGGTCGAATAGTGCCGCGCCGAGTTCCCGTTCGAGAGCCCGTATCTGCGCGCTGATGTTCGGCTGCGTGGTGTGGGTGCGCTGCGCCGCCGCGGTGAAACTGCCCGTGTCGGCCACCGCGGTGAAGTATTCGAGCTGCCGCAGTTCCATAACTGGAGATTATATGGAGAATCGAGAACATTACTTGGACTTCTTCTGGCTGACCGGGAAGCCTCGGAGGTGGAAGCAGAACATCGACACCAACACCAAGGAGTGATCACGATGACCGACAACACCACATATGTTGCTCGTACGCCCGAGGACATCACCCGTCTCTTCGTCCAGTTCTCCAACGCCGGCGATGCCGACGCGGTCGCCCGGCTCTACCACGAGGACGCGGTGATGGCCTATCCACCTGGAAGCGTCACCGAGGGCCGGGCCGCCATCCGCGAACTCTGGGCATCGGTGCTTGAACACCGTCCGACCTTTGTGCCCGAAACCCCGCTCCCGACACTCTATTTCGGTGATGACCTGGCACTCACGTCGACACCACCGCGCGACGGTGCGGGCGCCCGGGCGCAGGTCGTGGCGCGCCTCGCCGACGGCTCGTGGGTGCGCGTCATCGACCAACCCGAGTTCGTGTCCACCGGCTCGGACCAACCCAATCGATAGCGCGCTACCGAATCACTAGACTGGTGCACGACGGCCGCACTTCTGCGGTCGTCGCCCCAGTTGAGGTGATGGCAGCGGAGGTGATGGCGGTGGTGGCCGATCAGGAGGCGGTGGCGGGCAGTATTGCCGCTGCAGATGATCCGTTGTCGCTCGAACGGCAGGTCTGTTTTGCCCTCGCGGTGGCCAATCGATCGGTTCTGCGGATCTACCGCCGACTGCTCGATCCGCTGGGACTCACCCACCCCCAATACCTGGTGATGCTGGCGCTGTGGGAGACCGACCCGCGCGCGGTCAAGGACATCGGAACCGCCCTGCAGCTCGACTCGGCGACGCTGTCGCCGCTGCTCAAGCGCCTTGAGTCGTCGGGGCTGATCGTCCGGCGTCGCCGCGGCGATGACGAGCGCAACGTCGACGTGGCACTCACCGACGACGGCAGGCACCTGCGGGAACAGGCGCTCGCGATTCCGCCCGCCGTGGTCGCGGAACTCGGTGTCGACCTGTCCGAACTCGAGGAACTGCATTCCGTGCTGACGCGGGTGAACGCCGCGGCACTGCGCGCCGAAGCGGCCCGCGACTGAACGGGTCACATCGCCACGTGGGTGTGATTGGCGTCATGCTAGCTTCGCAAGATCGGGGTATTCGCCCTGGGTGCGGAGGGGTGTGACGGTGAATCAGCGGACCGACGACCAACTCGAGGTGCGCGCGGTGACCGACGCCGATGAGGTGGCTGCCCGCATAGCGCCGCGACTGTCCCAGGATGGATCGCTCGTGGCGCAGTCGGCGCGGGTGTTGCCTGCCGGTGCAAGCCGAACCACCTTCCTCGTCGGTCTGAGCGGCGGCAGCACCGATGCGATCGAGAATGTCATCGTCCGGGCGGTTCCGTCGGCCCGAACCGGCGACGGCGGACTCGGGATCGAAGCCGCGGTGCTCGGTGCGGCCCACGCCGCCGGAGTGCCGGTCCCGCGGGTGCTCGACTCGGGGCTCGGCGCCGGTGAGAGTGTTCTCGGCTACCCGTACTTCGTGATGAACTTCGTTGTCGGAGAATCTATCCCGCGACGCATTCTGCGCGACGACGAGTACGCGACGGCTCGTGCTGGGTTTGTCGGGCAGGCCGGGGAGATCCTGGCCAGAATCCATCGGATGGACCGCAGCGGCTTGGGCGTTCTGCCGTCGATGCCGGACCCGCTGGCGGCGCTCGCCGGATTGTTCCCGAGGGAATGGGACGAGATGCCGGCCGGTTTGGTTCTCGCCGCCGGGTGGCTGGACCGCAATCGGCCGGAACCGTCGCCGGAGGTCACCGTGGTACACGGCGACTTCCGGTTGGGCAATCTGATGATCGACTCCGAAGGTATTGCTGCGGTGCTGGATTGGGAGCTGGCGCACGTCGGCGACCCGGTCGAGGATCTGGGGTGGCTGTGCGCCAAGGCGTGGCGATTCTCCGCACCGCAACCGGTGGCGGGGATGGGGCTGCGCGCCGAGTTGCTCGACGCCTACGAAGCCGAGGCCGGTTGGCGCCCGACCGACGCGGCACTGCGCTGGTGGGAACTGTTCGCGACCGTACGGTGGGGCCTCATCTGCGCGGTGCAGGCGAACCGGCACCTCGACGGCACTGAACGCTCCGTGGAGCTGGCGGCCATCGGAAGGCGGAGTGCGGAGCAGGAATTCGATGCGCTCCTCGATCTCGGCATCGTCGAACCCGAACGGGTCGCCGATCCCCTCGACGCTGCAGCTGCCGACCCGGAGCATCCATTCGGGGAGGATCCGTTCGGGCCGCCCGTTGCGCCCGAGTTGCTGGAGTCGGTCGCCGACTTCCTCCGGTCGGCACCCGTCACCGAGAACATGGCGCCGCACATCAGGTTTCACACCCGGGTCGCGGCCAACGTGCTCGACGTGGTGCGTCGCCAGTTGCTCACCGCGCCCGAATCGGTGCCGGCCAGTGCCGCCCGGTTGCGTGACCTCGGTGTCGCGAATCAGCGCGACCTCGTCGCGAAACTGCGCGACGGAACCCTCGACGGCGACAACCCGGACGTCCGCGCGGCGATCGCCGCCGACGTGCGTGCCCGGCTGATGGTGTCGAATCCGAAGTACTTCGCCGTGCCGCATCCCTGACGCCGGCGTTAATTGACCCGCAGAATCAACAACCCGATCAGGAGTCTTCCCAGTGGATTTCGCACTACCCGACCACCTGCGTGATTATCTCGACGAACTCGACGTCTTCATCGAAGCCGAGATCGTCCCGCTCGAGCAGGCAGACGACAACATCCGATTCTTCGATCATCGCCGCGAGGATGCGCGTACCGACTGGGAACGCGGCGGACTTCCCAATGCCGAATGGGAAGCGTTGCTGGGTGAAGCACGCCGACGCGCCGACGCGGCAGGACACTTCCGGTATCCGTTCCCGGCCGAATACGGCGGACGGGACGGTTCGAACCTGGCGATGGCCGTCATCCGCGAACACTTGGCCTCGAAGGGACTCGGCCTGCACTGCGATCTGCAGAACGAACACGCGATCGTCGGCAACAACATCGGCCTGCTGCTGATGCTGGCGTACGGTTCTCCCGAGCAGAAAGCCGAGTGGGTGGACGGCCTCGCCGCCGGAACCAAGTTCTTCGCGTTCGGCATCACCGAGCCGGATCACGGGTCGGACGCCACGTACATGGAGACCACAGCGGTCCGTGACGGCGACGACTGGATCATCAACGGCGAGAAGACCTGGAACACGGGAATCCATGTCGCGCAACGGGACATCATCTTCGCTCGCACGAGTGGGGAACCGGGCAACGCCCGCGGTATCACCGCGTTCCTCGTCGACCCGCATTCCGATGGGTTCACCGTCGACGAGTATCTGTGGACCTTCAACATGCCCACCGATCACGCGCACATCACCCTGCGTGACGTCCGCGTGCCCAACTCGGCGGTGTTCGGTGCCGAAGGGGCCGGCTTGCAGGTGGTTCAACACTTCTTCAACGAGAATCGGATTCGCCAGGCCGCGTCGAGTCTCGGTGCCGCGCAATACTGCGTCAATCGCGCGGTGGACTACGCCAACGAACGCGCCCCGTTCGGCAAGAAGCTGTCCACCAATCAGGCAATCCAGTTCCCGCTCGTCGACCTGCACACGCGGTGCGCGATGGTGCGCGCGCTGATCCGCGAGACCGCGTGGAAGATGGACACCTACGGGCCCTTCGCGGCGTCGGCCGAGGTGTCGATGTGCAACTACCAGGCCAATCGGCTGTGCTGCGACGCGGCGGATCAGGCGATGCAGGTGTTCGGCGGTCGGGGCTACTCCCGGCACGAGCCGTTCGAACACATCTACCGGCACCACCGTCGCTACCGCATCACCGAGGGCGCCGACGAGATCCAGATGCGCCGCGTCGCGGGCTATCTGTTCGGGTTCATGTCGAGCAAGGCACCCAAGGGAGTGTCGTAGGGTTGGGTCATGAAGTCGTCTGAATCACAGGGCCGGGGGTCACAGGACCGGGGGAACGCCCGATGATCGCGGCCATCGTCATCGGTGTCACGGTGATCGTGGCGCTCGTCATTCTGGGCGGTGCCGCCTGGTTCGCGTTCGATTCGGACAAACGCATCCGCAAGTTCGCGCGGTCGACCGATCTCATCCCGGGCAAGCCGAGTCGGGCGCCCGACTCGTGGGCCACCGATAACAGCCGGGAAGCGTTGCTGCACAGGCGTATCCGCTATGCCATCAACGACGTGCACAACAATCCGGGCATCGCGCACGACGACGAGCTGATCGCAGCGCGGGATCGGCTCGACGACGCCGTGTTCGCGCTCGACGATCGGCTCATCGCCGCTGCGGCAAGTGACGGCGAGGAGAAGACCGAAGCTCTCGACGCCGCGGAGTCCGCAATCAAAGTGCTCGAGGATCTCCCGACCAAACTGTGGGAGGCGCCGAAGGAGCAACAGGCGCAGGACCTCGACCGGGTCACCTCGGCCTTGCGCCGCTGACGTCGGTCGGGCTGGTGAACGATCCCGACTCCCAGGCGTTGGAGCAGGACCCCTCGCGCCGTCACCTGGTGGTATTGCCGTTGACAGCGGCGGTCGCCGGTGTGGCCGCCGGATTCGTGGGTGGCGCGTTTCGCTGGTTGCTCGAACACCTCGACGCCTGGCGCGAGGACCTCGTGCGCTGGGCCGACGGGGCGGGAGCGCTTGCCTGGTGCGTTCCCGTGGTGGTGGTCGCAGGCGGCGCGGCGTTGGGTGCGGCAACCACCCGATGGGTGCCGTTGGCGGCGGGCAGCGGCATTCAGCACGTCGAGGCGGTGGAACGCGGCGAGGCCGATCCTCCGCCGCTGCGCGTGGTTCCGGCCCGTTTCGTCGGTGGCCTTGCCTCGATCGGGCTCGGTGGGATGGTGCTGGGCCGCGAAGGCCCGACCGTGCACATGGCCGCGGCCATCGGCGCCGCGACCGGCCGGCTGCTGAGAGCCGGCGCCGACGACATTCGCACGCTGCAGACGACGCTGTCGGGCGCCGGACTCGCGGTGGCGTTCAACGCCCCGGTCGCCGGCGGTCTGTTCGTCTTCGAGGAGATCCGGCGTCGGGTGCGCGTCGTCGACGTGCTGGCGGTGCTTGCGGCGGTGGCGTGTGCGGTCGGCTGCATGCGTCTGGTGCTCGGCGATCATCCGGACTTCGCGGTGCCGTCGGTCGACCGGCCGTCGCCCGCCGCGGTGCCGATCTTCGTCGTGTTCGGTGCGGTGGTCGGCGTCTGCGGAGTCGCCTACTCGCGGCTGACGGTCGTCTTGCTCGACGTCGTGGAGAAGATGACCGCGGTTCCGCGTGAGATCAAGGCGGCGGCGATCGGGTTGATCGTCGGCGGCGTGATGATGATCGAACCCCTCGTCGTCGGTGGCGGTGATGCCCTCACTCAGAAACTGTTGAGCGGGCACGGTTTTGCCCTGTCGACGGTGGTGATCTTTCTGGTGGTGCGCTTTGTCGCCGGGCCACTGTCGTATGCGGCCGCGACCCCGGGCGGGCTGTTTGCCCCCATGCTGGCGCTCGGTGCTCTGATGGGTTTGGTGGCCGGGCGCATCGTGGGGGTGTTCGACCCGGCGTTGGGCGACCAACTGACCCCCGCGCTGGTGCTCGTCGGTCTGTCCACTTTGTTCGCCGCGGTGGTGCAGGCGCCGTTCACCGGCATCGTGCTGGTCATCGAGATGACGTCGATCACCTCGGTGACGGTGCCGATGCTGGTCTCCGGCGTCGGTGCGGTGACCATTTCAGCGCTACTCCGAAACCCGCCGATCTACGACGAGCTACGGAAGCGGATGTTGGCTGGGCCGGGTGGTCGGTGACGTGTGACCCCACCGCTGCCTGAGCTGAGGTGCGAGCGAAGCGAGCCCTACCGCTCCCTGAGGTGCGAGCGAAGCGAGCCTCGGAGGGGCATGGTGAGACGACAATGGTCCTCTCACCAGGGGCTTCGAGGCTCGCAGGCTCGCACCTCAGCCGGCGGGAGGGGTATCGCCGGCGAGTTCGATCAGTGTGCGGACGGTGCGCAGGTTGCGGCCGGTGCCCGCGACTCCGAGCTTCTTGGCGATCACAGGGGCGGTGAGCTTCGACCGCCCCGCCCCTTCGCGGTACCGAATGTGCAGGTCGTTGCCGATGACTTTGACGTCGGTGTCGTCGTAGGGCGCCGCTTCGAACTCTTTGACCTTGGCGGCGGCGGGTTTTCCGGTGAGGCAGTAGAGGTAGGAGTACTTGTCGTCGACGACGTCGAACGGATGCGCGTCGAGCGCCCTCTGTAACTGTTCCGGCGTTCGGCTGATGACTTCGCGGAAGTATCCGAAGCGGTCTTCGATGGCCTTCTCCAGTGCGCGGTCGAAGGTGCTCGGCGCGCCCTTCGGCGTGCACAGCAGATTGCCCGACGCGATGTAGGTCGAGACATCGGTGGCGCCGAGTTCCTCTGCAATGGACCGCAATTCGGCCATGGGCAGCTTGGCGCCGCCGACGTTGACCGCACGAATCAGAACCACTCGCCTGGTCATTCGTGCTCCTCTGCCGGTCGGGTCGTCAGATCACGGTGGGCCGCGGCGGCGGGTCGGGTTCCGGCGGGCGCGGGGACGGGTCCGGAGTCGGCGGCGCAGGTGTGGGGATCGGCGGCTCGGCCGGGGGTTCGGGGATCGGCTCCGGTGCCGGGATCGGGTCCGGTGGGGGTTGTGGTGGGGGAACAGGCTGACTCATCGTCGTTCCTCTCGGCGCGCGGGCATTGGCGGCGCGGGCTCGGCCTGACCCCGACGCTACGCCTGCGTCGCTCCGTCGGCCACGACCACCGCAACCCCGGTGGTCAGCGAATCTTGGACAGATCGGTCCGGATCATCATGACGTTGTAGTCATCCCAGCGTGACGCCGCGAAGTACAGCATCTGTCCGGTCGAGCGCGGATGGATGTAAGGCGCGTAGAGGCCGTCGGTTTGCGATCGGGCGACGATGAGTCGTTCGCCGCTCCACGGGCCCACCGGGGACGGTGACGTGCGCAGCATGATGTTCCCGGCACGCTCGGTGAGCATCACGAACTTCCCGAGGTAGTTGTTGTAGGCGACCGTCGTCTCGCTCACCGGCTGGCGGATGATCGGGACCGCGGCGGCCGGATTGGGCGACCATCCGTTGCCGGCGAAGTACTCGTAGCGGTTCAGGTTCAGGATGTCGGCGGGCCGGACCCGTGCGATGAACGCCGCACCGTGCCGGCCATTGGGTGTGCCGTACTGGTAGACGTAGTCGCCGCTGCGCAGAAACGCACCCATCTGGAAGCGCCCGTGACCTGCCTGCACCTGCGGCATGCCCGGAATGCTGAGTTCGACGTTCGCGCGGATCGTGTTGTTGTTGGTCGTCCACGTCTGGCCGTTGTTGTACGACACCGCAATTGCCGAGAAGTTGGTCTCCCAGCGACCGGGTCCGGTCCACTTGTGGATCGACATGTAGTTCATGTACTGGACGCCGCCGATGGAGATGCCGCCGGTCGGGATCTTGCCGACCTCGGTGTTGCGCACCCCGATCGCGTTGAGCATCGGCTGGGCGAACGTCGGGTGCTGCGGTGTCACCGACGCTCCCGATCGCACCGATCCGGGGATGGCGTTCGGGAAGCTCATGCCCTTGTCGAGGTCGGCGGTGGGATTGCTGCGCAGCATCGTGTTGTGCCGCCAGACCATCTGCCCGGCGCATTTGCCCCAGGTGTCACCGAAGGCCATCAGGATCTGGCCGGAGCCGTTGTCCCACATCACGCCCACGTCGGTGGAAGTGATGGAGAAGCGCTTGTCGGTTCGGTTGGGGCTGCGCGGACCGGTGATCCACTGGATGGCCCGGCTGGGGCCCTTGAGCCGCGGCAGCGGACCTTGCGGCTTCTTGCCGTCTGCCCGGTAGCTGCCGAAGTCGAGGCTGCCCATGCCGAGCTGACTCGATCCGCTGCTTCCGGTGCTGCCGACGTCACCGCCGTGGAAGCCGGTGGCTGCACAGATCGATGCCTCGGCGGTGGGCGTCCCGACGACGACGCCGGTCAGGGCGAGCGCGCCGACCGTCGCGCCCGTGAGCGCCGACCGCAGAAGGCGCGGTCGGCGACGATCTGCCGCGCGGGGCAGCCAACCGGGTCGGAACATGGGAAAACCCCCTGTGAAGCCGTGACAGTTGTTGTCAGTGTTGCAGAAGTGATCACGGCGTGTGACCTCGGGAAGCCGGTCCGACATCCATGCGTGACCGTTTCCTGAGCATCTCGTGACCAGTCGCTGCATCCGTGACGGTACTTCGTTGCCCCGACCACCCCGACGGATACCGGGAAAAGAGTGCGTTGCGCGCGGTCAGGCTCTCGTCGCGACCGCGAAGGTACGCCGGAACGGCAAGACGGTGCCGGCTTCCTCGGGTACGAACTCTGCGGCGAGGCGTTCCCGCAGGTCGTCGGCGAAACGGGCGCGACTCTCGCCGTCGAGGGCCTGCAGGAAAGGTCGCAGACCGGTGCCGGAAATCCACTCGTACACCGGGTCGGGGCCATGCAACACATGCAGGTAGGTGGTCTCCCAGGCGTTGACGGTGAGTCCGCGCTGGGCGAAGAACGTCAGATAGTCATGCGGGGACACGGTCGGAAGACGCCGCACATCGTCGAGCTGCTCCCGGTACGGGTCGCTGCGCGCGAGTTCGTCGATGGTCCGGTGAGTGGCCGAGTCGGCGTTGTTGGGTACCTGAATGGCAAACGTGCCGCCGTCGGTGAGGCGTTCGAGCAGCCGGTCGATGACGTCGAACTGATCGGGAACCCACTGAAACGCCGCGTTGGAGACGAACAGGTCGGTGGGTCGTGACGGTGTCCAGGACACGAGGTCGGCGACGTCGTAGTTTGCCAGCGCGTCGGTGTTGTCCCCGATGGCGGTGTTGATCATCTCCGCGGAGGAGTCGACGCCCAGGATCTCGGCGCCTGGCCATCGTGCGCGGAGATGCTTGGTGAGATGGCCCGGACCGCAGCCGAGATCGACGATCGTCGACGGCTGGGTGGGAATCTGCGCGATCAGGTCGAGAAATGGGCGCGCGCGGTCGTCGGCGAACTGAAGGTAGCGAGTCGGATCCCAGACCGGCATGGTTCCGAGGGTAGCCGTGACCGGTGCCCGGCGGCATGTCGGAGGATGTTCGTCGCACCGACGATCGCAACGTTTGGCCCGGCGTCTACGCGCGCGTCGGCTTTTGCGTCCGCAGCGTTAAGGTGCAACAGTGACCGAATCGAACTCAGCTGGCGCGGCCGTTGTCGAGATCTCGACCGATGGCGCCTGTCTCGGTAATCCCGGACCGGGCGGCTGGGGAGCGGTCCTGCGGTATCGCGGCACCGAGAAGCGGATCTCCGGTGGTGAACCGGATTCGACGAACAACCGGATGGAGTTGACCGCCGCCATCGAGGGACTCGCGGCGTTGACCCGACCGTCGACCGTCGTGCTCTACACCGACTCGACCTATGTGCGTAACGGGATCATGAAGTGGGTCAAGGGCTGGCAGTCCAATGGCTGGAAGACCTCCGACAAGAAGCCGGTGAAGAACGCCGAGTTGTGGCGGCGGCTCGTCGACGAGGAGAAGCGGCACACCGTCGAATGGCGTTGGGTGAAGGGTCACGCCGGTGATCACTACAACGAGATCGCCGACGAACTGGCGACGTCGGCGGCCCGAGATGTCGCCGCGGGTGGCAGGGTGGCCGGCTGATGTCCCTCGCGGTGGCCATCGAGCCCGAGCGCGACGAGCACATCGTTGCGGCGGTCGAGAGCACTGGCGCGCAGGTGACCACGATCGACGAGGCGCGGGTTCTGGTGTGGATCGGCGGACCCGACGGGTTCCCCGAGCTGCCCGACCACATCGAGTGGGTCGCACTCAAGACCGCGGGCATCGAGGGATTTGTGCGTGCCGGCATCCTCGACGACCGTCGGCTCTGGACCAACGCGTCGGGCTTCTATGCCGAGAATGTCGCCGAACATGCACTGGCACTGTTGCTTTCCGGTCTTCGCCAGATCAACACGGCGGTGCTGCGGCATTGGGACCAGGCCATCGACCCCGCCGTTCGATCGCTGCATGGTTCGACGGTGACGATCGCCGGAGCGGGCGGGATCGGCGCGTCGCTGATTCCGCGACTGCGTGCGTGTGGTGCGCGGGTGATCGCGGTGAACCGGTCGGGTCGTGAGGTGGAGGGTGCCGACCGGACCGTGCCCACCAGCGAGATCGCGTCTGTGTGGCCGGATACCGACCATGTGGTGGTGGCTGCGCCGGCCACGCCCGAGACGCATCATCTGCTCGACGCCTCCGTGTTCGCGGCTCTGCCCTCGCACGCGTGGGTGGTCAACGTCGCTCGTGGTCCGCTCATCGACCAGGCTGCGCTGTACGACGCGCTCGTGGCCGGCGACATCGCCGGTGCGGCACTCGATGTCACCGATCCCGAGCCGCCGGCGCCCGATGATCCGCTGTGGTCGCTACTGAATGTGATCATCACTCCGCACGTCGCGAACCCGTCGTCGGGACTCACGCGCGAGCTGGCACCCTATGTGGCAGAGAATATTCGGCGATTCACTGCGGGTGACGAGTTGTTGTCGGTGGTGTCCACCGAACGTGACTACTGAGGTGTTCCATGATCCACAGCCCGATCGTCGTGATGGGGGTGTCGGGGTGTGGGAAGTCCACGGTCGGAGCGAAACTTGCTGCGCGACCAGATGTTCCGTTTGCCGATGCCGACGATCTGCACCCCGCGTCGAACATCGTGAAAATGGCTGCCGGAATTGCGCTCACCGACGCCGATCGATGGCCCTGGCTTGATCTGGCAGGTGAATGGCTTGCGGCGAATCCGCGCGGCGTGTTGAGTTGTTCGGCGTTGCGCCGGACCTATCGCGACCGGTTGCGCGCGCACTGCGCCTCGGCCTTCTTTGTTCATCTCGACGGTGATCGGTCGCTCATCGCGCGCAGGCAAGCCGACCGCCCTGGCCACTTCATGCCGGCGTCGTTGCTGGAGTCGCAGTTCCGGGACCTCGAACCGCTGGAATCCGACGAACCGGGCGTCGTCGTCGATGTCGGTGACGATCCCGACGCCATTGTCGACGGCCTGTACCAGCGACTCTTGCGTTAGAGCGTGCTCAAACGCCTAGCGTCGTTGTCATGAGTACGGAACACCTCATGGCCAGGGCGCTGGCGGCGCTCGGCGAGATCGACGGTCCGATGTCTGTGGAGGTCATCCATCGGTTGGTCGAGACCCCCGAGATCACTGAGCCGCTCGGCGTCGCAGAGGCGGCCGAGCTTCTCGATCTCTCCCCGCACACCTTGCGCTACTACGAACGCATCGGTCTCGTGACCGTTCCGCGCGACGGCACCGGGAATCGTGTCTACGACGACGCCGCGGTCCGACGGCTCGTCTTCCTGTCCCGAATGCGGCTGTCGGGCATGGCCATCCGCGATCTCCAGCACTACGTCGAACTCGTCGATCAGGGGGACGAGACGGTCGGGGAGCGGCTGGAGATGCTGCTCGAACACCGCGACACCGTGCGACGTCAGATCGCCGAACTCACCCTGTCGCTAGCCGCTACCGAATACAAGATCGCCACCTACGGAGGAAGGACACAACCATGACCACAACACTCACCGCCACCCGCCGCATCGGCGACCTCGACGTCGCACCGCTCGGATTGGGTTGTATGGGAATGAGTTTCGCCTATGGTCCGGCCGACGAGTCCGAGGCGCTGGCGACGCTCAACCTCGCCATCGACCGTGGCGTCAACCTGCTCGACACCGCCGACATGTACGGCGGCGGCGCCAACGAGCGCTTGCTGGCGAAGGTGCTCGCGGATCGTCGTGACGAGGTGGTGCTCGCGACAAAGTTCGGCATCAAGACCAATCCCGACACCGGCTATCCCGCCGGGGTCGACGGATCGCCGGGGTACGTCAGGCAGGCGGTCGAGGCGTCGCTGCGTCGGCTCGGCGTCGACGTCATCGACCTCTACTACCTGCACCGAGTGGACCCGACGCGGCCGATCGAGGAGACGGTGGAGGAGATGTCGAAGTTGGTCGCCGAGGGCAAGGTGCGCAATCTAGGCCTGTCCGAGGCGAATGCAGATTCTCTGCGACGGGCGGCCGCAGTACACCCGATTGCGGCGTTGCAGTCGGAGTGGTCGATCTTCAGCCGCGACATCGAGGTGTCGGATGTGCCGGCGGCGCGCGAGGTCGGTGCGACGATCGTCCCCTACAGCCCGCTCGGCCGGGGCATGCTGACCGGCGCGGCCAAGGTCGCCGAGGGTGCGGACTTCCGGAAGACCCTGCCCCGCTGGCAGGGCGCGAATCTCGACGCCAATCTTGCTCTGGTGGAACAGATTCGGGGTATCGCGGATGAACTGGAAGCAACTCCCGGTCAGGTAGCGCTCGCCTGGGTGCTGGCCCGCGGCGACGACGTGGTGCCGATCCCGGGCACCAAACGCCGCACCTACCTGGAGGAGAATCTGGGTGCCGTGGACGTGCAGTTGTCGGCGGAGCAACTGGATCAATTGTCGCGTCTGGAACCGGCGGGCGATCGCACCCCGGACATGGAGTGGGTGGCGGGGCGGTCGGCGTGAGCGTGAGCAGTTTCTAGAACACGTTCTCGTTTTGGCTTCGGACGTGGCATCCTCAAGGCGTGATTCTCGACAGATTCCGAATCGACGACAAGGTCGCGATCGTCACCGGCGCGGGCCGCGGACTGGGTGCGGCCATCGCTGTCGCATTCGCGGAGGCCGGTGCCGACGTGGTCATCGCGGCCCGCAGTGAATTCGAGCTCGACAAGGTGGCCGGGCACATCGCCGACACCGGGCGCCGGGCGCGGGTGGTGGCGACCGATCTCAGCAACATCGACGCCGCCGCGAGTCTCGCCCAGATCGCGGTCGATGAGTTCGGCCGGCTCGACATCGTGGTGAACAACGTCGGTGGCGCCATGCCCCGACCGTTGCTCGACACCACACCCGAGCAGCTCACCGGTGCCTTCGAGTTCAACGTTGCCAACGCCCACGCGCTCGTCACGGCGTCGGTGAAACACATGTTGGCGACGGCCGACGGCGGATCCATCATCAACATCACGTCGACGATGGGGCGGCTGCCGGGCCGCGCCTTCGCCGCGTACGGCACGGCGAAGGCCGCGCTTGCGCACTACACGCGGCTCGCCGCGATGGACCTCAATCCGCGTATCCGGGTCAATGGCATCGCACCCGGGTCGATCCTGACGTCGTCGCTGGAAGTGGTTGCCGCCAACGACGAGATGCGGGCGACCGTCGAGGGCGCCACGCCGCTCCACCGGCTGGGTGAACCCGAAGACATCGCCGCTGCCGCGCTGTACCTCGCCTCGCCGGCCGGTGCGTACCTGACCGGCAAGATCCTGGAGGTCGACGGCGGACTGATCGCCCCGAACCTGGACCTGCCCATCCCGGATCTGTAGTCGCTCAACTGCAGAACCACACACCCGGAACTCCCATTTACACACGAGATTCCATGTGTAGATGGGAGTTCTCGGTGTGTCCATCAACCGGGCCGCTCGTTGCGTTCGGCTTGCGCGACGAGGGTGGCAATCCGCTTGGTCTTCGTCTCCGGACGTTTGGCGAACGCGAGTTGGCTGAGCCCGAATTTGCGCGCGCTGGGTGGGAAGGCATCCCAGTTGGCGCGGGCGGTCGGGTTGGCGTCCAACGCTGCGGCGAGTTCGGGAGATTCGATCAGCGCCTCCGCGTCGTCGAGCAGATTCCAGAGCCCGCGGGCCTTGGCGTCGTCGATGACGGCCTGCCCCGGCGGTTGCATCCGCCCGGATTCGACCAGCGCGGTGACCCGGGCCTTGTTGGACGCGGCCCAGGCGCTGTTGCGTCCGCGGCGCGTGAACCACATGCCGCGACGATGATCGTCGATGGTGCGGGTGTGACCGTCGATCCAGCCCCAGCAGAGAGCTTCCCGGACCGTTTCGTCGTAATCGAGAGGTTCGCGGCCGGAGTCTTTGCGCCAGAACACAAGCCAGACACCCGAGGAGTCGGCGTGGTTGTCGCGCAGCCATTCTCGCCATTCGTCGAGGGTGTCGGCGACGAGGTGCGGGGCGTCGGGGTCGGCCATGCCCGTCAGCGTAGCCGGGTGCGTGCGATGCGTCGGTACAGTTGAGTTGTGGACCAGGTCCTCAACTTCGCGCAAGACTATTGGTGGCTGATCTTCCCGATCGGCGGGGTTGTCGGGGGCTGGGCCGGACACATTGCGCGGTACAACGAGAAGCGGCGTCAGGACAAGATCGAACTCGCCAAGATCAAGGCGAATGCGCAATCCGAGCAGATTCGGCTCACGCAAGCGTCTGCCGAGCAGATCGCCAAGGTGACCACACGCCATGACGGGGTCAATGAGCGATGGTTCGGCTACGAACTCGACCTGGCCACCCTCATCGACTTTCCGCTGATGACCGACATGCGCGAACCGCTCACCTTGGCATTTCACCGTGCGAAGGTGCGGGCCGACGACCTGCGGCCCGCATCGTCGACGGAAGTGATGGAACCGCAGGACTTCGCGGAGTATCGGGACGCGGTCGGCGATTACGCGGCAGCGTTCGAGGCGGCCGAGCGAGAAGCGCGGCGTCGTCGGCAATCGGACTTCTCGCCTGTCGAACGTGAGCGACTCGAGCGCGCACGCCGATTGGTCGCCGTGGCTGGTGACAGTGGTGCGACGCCAGCAGAGCGGCAGGCGGCCTATCGGAAAGCACGGGCAGAACTCGACGGACTCATCGACGTGCCCGCGCCGGCGGCGCAGGAATTGGAACGACGGATCGCGGGGGAGTTGGAGCGCGGGTCGGGGTAAGCGGGATTCGTTGGTGGTTGCCGACATTGTCGGGTCGCGAGGCCCTTCGAGGCTCGCTCCGCTCGCACCTCAGGGAGCGGTAGACGATGCGGACACCGCTGGACGCAACTCGATCAGGGGATGGGTCACTCCGTCTCCAACGCACCCGCGAATTGGCTGCGGTACAGGCGGCAGTAGGCGCCGCCGGCGGCGAGGAGTTCGTCGTGGTTGCCTTGTTCGACGATGTGCCCGTCCTCCATCACGACGATGACGTCGGCGTCGCGGATCGTCGAAAGCCGGTGCGCGATGACGAAACTGGTGCGGTCGGTGCGCAGGTTGGCCATCGCCTGCTGGATGAGCAGTTCGGTGCGGGTGTCGACCGAGCTGGTCGCCTCGTCGAGGATGAGGATCGTCGGCTTGGCGAGGAAGGCGCGCGCGATGGTGATGAGCTGCCGTTCACCTGCGCTGACACCGCCGCCCTCGTCGTCGAGGACGGTGTCGTAACCGTCGGGCAGGATGCGCACGAAGTGGTCGACATGACTCAGGCGGGCCGCCTCGAGAACCTCTTCGCGGGACGCGGTGGGGTCGCCGTAGGCGATGTTGTCGTAGATGCTGCCACCGAACAGCCACGAGTCCTGCAGCACCATCCCGGTGCGTTCGCGGAGGTCGTCGCGGGTCATGCGGCGCGCGTCGACACCGTCGACTCGGATCACGCCTGCGTCGATGTCGTAGAACCGCATGATGAGGTTGACCAGCGTCGTCTTGCCTGCGCCGGTCGGCCCGACGATCGCGATCATGTGTCCAGGCCGCGCCACGAGTGACAGGTCTTCGATGAGCGGTTTCTCGGGAACGTAGCGGAAGTCGACGTGGTCGAACTCGATCAGCCCGTGGCCGTCGGAAGGGGTCTGCGGGTCGGCGTCGTCGGGTGTTTGTTCGTCGGCGTCGAGGATGTCGAAGATGCGCTCGGCCGACGCCACGCCGCTCTGCATCAAGTTGATCATCGAACCGATCTGGGTCAGCGGCTGCGTGAACTGACGCGAGTACTGGATGAACGCCTGCACCTCGCCGAGGCTCAACGCGCCGGATGCGACGCGCAATCCGCCGACCACCGCGACCGCGACGTAATTGAGATTCCCCAGGAACATGATCGTCGGCATGATGGCGCCGGAGATGAACTGCGCGCGCCAACTCGATTGGTAGAGCTTCTCGTTGCGTTCGTCGAAGGTGTCTTCGATCTCGCTCTGCCTGCCGAATGCCTTCACCAGTTCGTGCCCGGTGAACGCCTCCTCGACCTGCGCGTTGAGCTTGCCGGTCGACGACCACTGGGCCATGAAGTGCGGTTTGGACCTCTTCGCGATGAACGCGGTCGCACCGACGGCGAGTGGGATGGTGATCACCGCGATGAGGGCGAGCAGCGGCGAGATCCAGATCATCATGATCAACAGCGCGATGACGGTCAGCACCGAGTTGAGGAACTGGGAGATGGTCTGCTGCAGGCTCTGTGAGAGGTTGTCGAGGTCGTTGGTGACGCGGCTGAGCAGGTCGCCGCGGGGCATGGAGTCGTAGTAGCGCAACGGAAGTCGATGGACCTTGGCCTCGACATCGGCCCGCAGTCCCCGGATGGTGCCCACGACGGCGATGTTGAGCAGATAGGCCGCGAGCCAGGCGAGCACGGCCGACCCGACGTAGAGGGCCAGCACGATGATCAGCACCTTGCCGACCTCGCCGAAGTCGACGCCCACTCCCGGCGTGAGATCCATCGACGACACCATGTCGGCGAACGTGTCCTGGCCGCGTGCGCGCAGGCCGTCGACCACCTGCTCCTTGCTCATGCCGGCGGGCAGCTGCGAGCCGACGACGCCGTCGAACACGAGGTCGGTGGCATGCCCCAGAACCCGTGGGGCGATGGCGGTCAGGATCACCGACGCGACGATCGCGGTCAGGATGATCACCATCGCGATCCGGTACGACGCGAGCAACCGAACGAGTCGTTTCATCGACGGGCCGAACGATCGCGGCTTCTCGCCGGGAGCGCCCATCATCGGGCCGGGGCCCGGTCCGCCCGGGCGCGTCACGATCCCTCCTGCAGTGCGAGTTGGGAATTGGCGATCTCGGCGTAGGTCTCGCAGGTGTCGAGCAGTTCGTCGTGCCGTCCGATCCCGACCACGCGCCCGCGATCGAGGACGACGATCTGGTCGGCGTCGACGATCGTCGAGATGCGCTGTGCGACAACGATGACCGCCGCGTCTCGGGTGGCCGGCCGCAGTGCCGCGCGCAGCCGGGCGTCGGTGGTGAGGTCGAGCGCGGAGAACGAGTCGTCGAAGAGGTAGACGCCGGGACGCCGGATCAGGGCGCGGGCGATGGCCAGGCGTTGTCGTTGCCCGCCGGAGACGGTGGTGCCGCCTTGCGCGATGGGGGTGTCGAGACCCTCGGGCATGGCTTCGACGAAGTCCTGGGCCTGTGCGACGCGCAGTGCTTCCCAGATCTCGTCATCGGAGGCGTCCGGTTTACCGTGTCGGAGGTTGGTCGCGACGGTCCCGGAGAACAGGTACGGCCGCTGCGGCACCAGACCGATGGCAGCGCGCAGGACGTCGGGGTCGAGGTCGCGTACGTCGGTGCCGCCGACGAGGACCGAGCCCGACGTGACGTCGATGAGACGCGGTACCAGGCTCAGCAGGGTCGTCTTGCCCGATCCGGTGGAGCCGACGATCGCGGTGGTGGTGCCCCGTTCGGTCTCGAAGGTGATGTCGCGCAGCACGGGATCGTCGGCGCCCGGGTACCGGAACTCGGCGGCCCGGAACGAGACGGTCGACGGTGCGGTCGCGAAATCGACGGGCTTGGCGGGCGGCGACACCGACGTCTCGGTGTCGAGCACCTCGCAGATCCGCTCGGCGCAGACCGCTGCGCGCGGCGCCATCATCGCGAGGAAGGACGCCATCATCACCGACATCATGATCTGCATGACGTAGCTGATCATCGCCGTGAGTGCGCCGATCTCGACGCTGCCGTCGGCGACCCGGTGACCACCGAACCAGATGATCGCGACGATGGTGACGTTGGTGATGAACAAGACCGCCGGAAAGGCGAGTGCCATCATCCGGCCGACGCGCAGTGTTGCGTCGGCCAATTGATCGTTGGCGACCGAGAAGCGTTGCATCTCAAAGCGTTCACGCACAAAGGCGCGGACCACCCGGATGCCGGTGATCTGCTCGCGCAGGATCTGGTTGACCTTGTCGATGCGGTCTTGCATGACCCGGAACCCGGGAATCATCCGCGCGATGATCAGGGCCATCGTGACGCCCAGCACGGGCACCGCGACCACCAGCACCCACGAAAGACCCGGTGCCACATGGATTGCCATCGCGATGCCGCCGATGCACATGATGGGGGCCATCACCAGGATGGCGGTGCTCATCACGATCAGCAGCTGCACCTGCTGGACGTCGTTGGTGGTGCGGGTGATCAGCGACGGCGCGCCAAATCTGCCGACCTCCCGCGCGGAGAAGGTGTTCACCCGGTGCAGCAGGTCGTGCCGGATGTCGCGACCGGCACCCAGCGCGGCGCGTGCACCCCAATACTGGGCGGTGATCGAACACACCACCTGCGCGATGGTGATCGCCAGCATCCAGCCACCGATGCGAAGGATGTAGTCGGTGTCGCCCTGCGCGACGCCGTTGTCGATGATGTCGGCGTTCAGCGTCGGCAGATACAGCATCGCAGCGGTCGCCACCAGTTGGAGGGTGACGACCAGCACCATGTTCACGCCGTAGCGCGACAGGTAGGTGCGAATGAGTCGCGTCAGCATCTTGTCGTCACTTCGCCGAGGCTAGCAACAGGGTGCGACAGGCTGCCACGGGTTTGTTTGCCGCCCGACTCCGTGAGGTCCCTCGACGGGCCCTTCGTGGCTCGTCGCTATCGCTCCTCGCACCTCAGGGAGCGGTGGTGGCCGGCACGAGAGGCACCGCGGCCTCGCCGCTGTAGGTGAGGAAGGTGAACGACTCCTGGAAGTAGAGGTTCACGGTGTCGGCGTCGTGCGAGTCGTAGCCGATGGACACATCCTGGCCGATGGTGAGTTCGAAGTCGCCGCCGCGTGTGCTGAGGACAAACGCGCCGGTGATGGCGGGTGCCCACACGATCTCGCCGTCGATCAGCCGCTGGATGTGCTGCCGGATCGGGTAGCCGTGGTTGGAGGTCTCGTTGACCAGGTTGTAGACGTCGGCGGAGAGCGCGATCGAGTACGGACCGTCGACCGACGCGAGTTTCAGGGTCGACAACGCCAGGCTGAAC
This sequence comes from Gordonia sp. NPDC003422, assembly GCF_053588675.1. Taxonomy (NCBI): domain Bacteria; kingdom Bacillati; phylum Actinomycetota; class Actinomycetes; order Mycobacteriales; family Gordoniaceae; genus Gordonia; species Gordonia sp. NPDC003422. The sequence goes on along the minus strand of NZ_JBSFQL010000013.1, from coordinate 108,806 downwards.
GCCTCCGGGTAGTCGCGGACGTCCTCGGGCAGCGTGATCGGGTTGGCGGTCGCGTCGACACGGATGCCGTCGATCCCGGCCGCCGCGTAGCTCTCGAAGATGGCGCGGTCCTCGGCGAGCGCGAGGTCGCGGGCGGCGTCGACGACCGGATCCCAGTCGGAGTCCTGCGCACCGCGGTCGACGTCGTCGATGGCCTCGCGAGTGACGGTGAACGGCACCTTCAGTTCCACCAGCGACTGGGTGTGCCGGGTGAACGCCTGAATGCCGTCGGCCGGCGCGTCGATCTTGGAGCGGTGGCCCAGCGTCACCGACGCGGTGTCGAGGCCGAGGGGTCCCTTCACGTCGACGAGGCGACGACCCGCGCTGTTGCGTTTGAAGGAACGCGTCGCCTCCTCTTCGATCTCGGCCCAGGCGGCCTCGGAGATCGGCGCGAGTTCGCGATGCAGGTTGTTCATGGTCACTCCTCGTGTCGGTGTGGTCAGCGTAGGGAGCCGATGCCGAGCGAGCCGTCGGCGGGCCGGAGGCGAATGGGTTGTTCCGCGGGTGCTTCTTCGGGTGGCGCGGGTGGTAGGTCGTCGAAGAAATCGATTGTCGGGGTGAAGAATTGGGACCCGGACACCGCGGTGGTGAAGTCGAGTAGGCGGTCGTAGTTGCCGGGCGGGTCGCCGATGAACATCTTGCGGAGCATCTCTTCGGTGACGTCGGGGCCGGCGGAGTAGGCGATGTAGAAGGTGCCGCTCTCGCCCGCGCCGGACACGTCGCCGTAGGGCATGTTGTCGCGGACGATGTCGATCTCCTCGCCGTTCTCGTCTTCGACGACGTTGAGGGCGATGTGCGAGTTGGTGGGCTTCACGTCGTCGGCCATCTCGACGTTGTCCAGCTTGGTGCGGCCGATCGCGGCTTCCTGCTCCTCGGTGCTCAGTGCGGTCCACGCGGTGAAATCGGTGACGTAGCGCTGGATCGCGACGTAGCTGCCACCGGCGAAGTCGGGATCTTCGTCGCCGACGGTGATCGCGTCGATCGCCGCCTGACCGACCGGGTTCTCGGTGCCGTCGACGAACCCGATCAGATCGCGCAGATCGAAATACCGGAACCCGTGTACCTCGTCGACAACGGTCACGGCGTCGCCGAGTGCGGCGGTGAACTTGCGACCGAGTTCGTAGCAGAGGTCGAGTTGGTCGGCCTTGATGTGCAGCAGCAGGTCACCAGGGGTGGCCGGGGCGGTGTGCACCTCGCCCTCGTAGGCGACGAACGGTCGGAGGGACTGCGGACGCGGCCCGTCGAACAGGCGGTCCCAGGCCTGCGAGCCGATCGACACGATCCCGGCCAAGGCCATGTCGGGCGCACGCGACGACACGGCATTGGTCAGGCTCGGTACCTGCCCGAGGAAGTCGCGTACCTGCGCCTCGCCGCCCTCGTTGATGACGAGCACGACGAAGATCGCGGTCTTCGTCTTGCGCGTGAGGATGGTCTGCGGCACCGGCACGAGATCCACCCTATCGGACCCGGTGGTCGCTGTGGTGACGATGGGTTAGCTGTGAAAATATTGGTGAGGCAACCCTTTTCGGATCACCTCACTCTAGTCGGGAATCCCGAGTATGAGACTGCCGATCTGACTGTCCTGGGGCGCTCCGGCTGTGATTGCTGTCGCGATATTCGTTCCCACTGATCCTCCGACCAGCCCTTCCAATAGGTCACCCGTGGCCGGCTCGTCCTGGCGTCGATCGAAGGCACGCAGCTCATGCAGCTCATCGTCTGTGATCCGCTCTGGCCACGCCGCGACAGTCAACCAGGACGCGGGTGCATCGCTTGGTTGAACGAGTCGACTAAAGGCTGAGACTTCGCGATCGAGGGCTTCGACTCGACGAATGCGGCGGTCGTCGACCTCGACCAGTTCGTTGGCGCGCGCTCGCATTTGACCCCAAATTGCTCGTTCGTCGGCTGCGCCGAGGGTTATGGGCTCCCCGGGGTCGAAGTGATCTACTGACGTTTCTCCATCGGTGATCCACGCCCACGCCATTGACCACGACGGTGAGTGCGGGACACGAGGATTTCTGGCCACATTGGACGACCAGTCGTGCAGGCCCCCCAGCTTCTTGCGTTGGCTTGCGATCGGCCGATGGGGCCGCACGGGAGGGCGCGAACCCCTGCCTCGTGCCTCGATGCCGTGCCACCCTGCGCCCGTTTGGACGATGAAGTCGGGCCGGCTACCGTTCGCGACATGCAGCGGATGGCCTGGTGGGAGGCGGTCGGCATCGAGTAGTCCGTGTCGAGGATTCCAGTGGTAACTGGTCGCAGAGCCCAATGCGATACACAAGCCGAGTGATTCCGTGAGAAATCGCGACATGTGACTTGGGCATGACATGGCAGCGCCACTCCAGCTCAGAGGCAGCCCCGCGCGCCAGTTCGTGTTCTCCATCAGCAAGGCGGTCTCGGCGGCGACGGTCAGCAAGGTCGGTGGAGCATATGGCCTTCGGACCACGAAGGCCGAAACAAACGGCCACGTGGCCGGGTCAGATTGCCACGTCGTTGTGCCGGTGAAGTTCCAGGTTCCACCAGGGTCTGCCGCTGTCGGCACTCCAGTGCGTGAATAGTTGCGAACGCTTACCTCTGCCACTGCCTGCGCCGTCAGACCCGCCCTGCGACCGCCCGCCCCGCGGCGCGGCCGGAGAAGATGCACCCACCGAGGAAGGTGCCCTCGAGCGCGTTGTAGCCGTGGACGCCGCCGCCGCCGAAGCCGGCGACTTCACCGGCCGCGTACAGGCCGTCGAAGGCACTGCCGTCGGGCCGCATCACCTGGGCGTCGAGGTTGGTCTCCAGGCCGCCCAATGTCTTGCGGGTCAGGATGTTGAGGCGGACGGCGATCAGCGGGCCGTGTGCCGGATCGAGCAGGCGATGCGGCTTCGCTACACGAACCACCTTGTCGCCCAAGTACTGTCGCGCATTGGTGATCGCCATCATCTGCGCGTCCTTGGAGTACTTGTTGTCGAGTTGTGCGTCGCGGGCCGAGATCACCCGTTCGATCTGCTGCAGGTCGAGGGCCGGCCCACGCGCGATCTTGTTCATGCCGGCCACGAGTTCGGGCAGGTTGTCGGCGACCACGAAGTCGACGCCCTTGTTCTTGAACGCGTCCACCGGGCCGGGCGCACCCTTCGCGAATCGGCTCTTCGCCGCGAACTTCAGATCCTTGTTGGTGATGTCGGGATTCTGTTCGGAGCCCGACAGTGCGAACTCCTTCTCGATGATCGACTGGGTCAGGATGAACCACGAGTAGTCGTGACCGGTGGCGAGGATCTCACGCATCGTCGAATTGGTGTCGAAGCCGGGGAAGTTGGGTGGCGACAACCGGTTTCCGTTGGCGTCGAGCCACAGGGACGACGGCCCCGGGATGATGCGGATGGCATGGTCGGGCCAGATGGGATCCCAGTTGTTGATGCCTTCGGTGTAGTGCCACATGCGATCTCGGTTGACGATGTTGGCGCCGGCATCCTCGGCGATCCCGAGCATGCGGCCGTCGACGTGGGCCGGGACCCCGGAGATCATCGTCTTCGGTGCCGGGCCCAGTCGTTCGGTGGGCCAGTTCTTGCGGATGAGGTCACGATTGTGGCCGATCCCGCCGGAGGTGACGATCACCGCTCCGGCTCGAATCTCGAAGTCGCCGACCACTTCTCGGCTCGACGCCTTGCCGCGGTCGAGATCGGTGGGGGCCAGCAGCGACCCGCGCACGCCGACCGCCGCGCCGGTGCCGTTCTCGCCTTCGACGATCAGCTCGTCGACCTGATGGCGGAAGCGGAACTCGACCAGTCCCCGCTTCTCGGCCTCGAGCACTGGTTCGGCGAAGATGCGCACCACCTCCGGCCCGGTACCCCAGGTGAGATGGAAGCGCGGGACGGAGTTGCCATGGCCGTCGGCGAATCCGCCGCCACGTTCGGCCCACCCGACCACGGGCGTGAAGCGCAGACCGAGGTCGTGCACGTACTGCCGCTTCTCGGTGGCCGCGAACTCGACGTAGGCGCGGGCCCACTGCCGGGGCCAGAAGTCCTCGTCGTCGCGGTCGAAGCCGGCCGACCCCATCCAGTCCTGCAGCGCGAGTTCGGCCGAGTCGTGGATGCCGAGTCGGCGTTGCTCGGGACTGTCGACGAGGAACAGGCCGCCGAGCGACCAGAAAGCCTGGGCGCCAAGGTTGTTGCGATTCTCCTGATCGACGACGATCACCTTGCGACCGGCCTTCGTCAGCTCATGTGTGGCGACCAATCCGGCAAGTCCGGCACCGACCACAACCGCGTCGGCCTGCTGCTGCGTCAACGTTCTCTCCCCTCACGAGATGGCTCAAACACTAGTCCTCCCCGTATGGCGGCCGTGGTCAGAGTGAGATCGTCGCGTAACGATCGAACCAGGGCTGTGCCTCTTCGAGGGCGGCGGCGAGGGTGAGCAGATCGCCGTCGGCCCCGAGCCGGCCGACGAACTGAACGCCGAGGGGCAGTCCGTCTGCGGTCCAGTGCAGCGGCACGCTGATCGCGGGCCGGCCGGTCAGGTTTGCCAGTTGGGTGTAGGGCACCCAGCCGAGGTTCTCGGCGATGAGGTCGTCGAGTACCCCCATCCGCGACAGGATCGAGCCTCCGCGCACCCGGGCGATGATTCGCGATGCCCGCTGCAGCAGCGCGGGCGTGGTGGTGGCCCCGATCCGCAGCGGTGGGGTGGCCAGGGTCGGGGTCAGCAGGAAGTCATGTGTCTGGTGGAACCGCTCGAGCGCGAGCACATGGTTGTTGACGTTGTTCAGCGCGGTGAAGACGGGCACCACCCCCGCCGAGCGGCCGATCTCGGCGACCGCGAGCGTGTCGGCCTCGAAATCCGAGTCGGTGGCGCCGGTGAGGCGTTTGGCCTCGGCGACCTGATCGGCGACCTTCGCGAACCAGATGGTGAGGAAGTCCTTGGCAAGGGCTGCATCGTCCTGCGGTGGCGTGACCTCCTCGACGTGATGGCCCATTTCCTCGAGCAGGCGCGCGGCGTTCTGAACGGCGGTGATCGCTTCGGCGTGCGGGTCGGGATTGATCGCCGACGCGGTCGAGAAGCCGATGCGCAGTCCGCGCGGCCGGTTCGCGATCTGCTCGGTGAACGGTGTTGCGGGGACGGGGGTGGGGTACACCGACGACGGGGAGGGCCCGACGACCGCGTCGTAGATGGCGGCGGCGTCGCGCACGGTCCGGGTCACTGCGCCCTGGACGGCCATACCGAAGAGGAGCTCGCCGGTGTCGGGGCCGAACGGGGTGAGTCCGCGCGTCGGCTTGAGACCGACGAGGCCGTTGCACGCGGCCGGGATGCGGATCGATCCGCCGCCGTCGTTGGCGCCCGCGGCCGGCACGATGCCCGCAGCGACCGCCGCACCGCTGCCGCCCGACGAGCCGCCGGGTGTGTGGTCGGGGTTCCAGGGATTGTGGCTCGGACCCCAGAGTTCGGGTTCGGTGATGCCCTTGGCCCCGAACTCGGGAGTGTTGGTCTTGCCAAAGATCACCAGCCCGGCGTCGAGGAACCTTTGCACGATGGTGGAGTGCTCCGTCGCGACGAGTGTGGCGAGCGAACGTGAGCCCGACGACGTGGGGAACCCGCGATACTCCTGGCCGAGATCTTTGACGAGGAACGGGACACCGGCGAGCGGGCCGCTGAGGTCGTTACTGCCGACGCGCTCGCTCGCCGTCGTATCCATCCGATAGACGATCGCGTTGAGTGTCGGGTTCACGGCGTCGGCCCGCTGCTGGGCCAGGGTGAGTAGTTCGGCGGCGGTCACTTCGCGTCGGGCAACCAGATCGGTCAAGGCGGTCGCATCGAGCGCCAGGTATTCGCTGAGGTTCACTCTCACAACAGTAGTGACGCGGAACACAGGAATTTGCATCACCGTCGACGACGCAAATGGGTAACGCCGCGATGACGGTGCGAGCAGAGCGGCGGACGTAGGTTTTTCAGAAATTCATCCGGCCGACGATCGCGTCACGTTGGTGCAGGTCACATTCAGTTTGACGTCGATCGCGCCCGGTGCTGAGCCGGTGTGGACCGCGTTCTCGCCTTTGCCGGTGTGTTATCGAGCCGTTACACTTCCCATCGACGGGTTCAGACCCGGTAGGGACCAATACAATCCCTTCAACGAACAACTCTGATGCAGGCCCGATCGGGTCTTGAAGGATCGTAAGGAATGCGAATGCTGACTCGCGCCCGTAAGCGCCTCGTCGCCGGACTCGTGGCCTTGCTGGCCGTGTCGGCCGCGACGCTTGTTGCCGCCCCGGATGCTTCGGCCGCGCGCGGCTGCAGTGTCGAATACGTCCGGTCCGCTTCGATGCACCGCACCGTTCCGGTGTGCATCGTCTCGGCCGGCGGCTCCAACAAGCCGACGCTGTACCTGCTCGACGGGCTGCGCGCCCCGAACTACACCAGCGGCTGGCTGCAGAACACCGACGTCGCGAGCTGGATGGGCGGTCGGGGCACCAACGTCGCGATCCCGTTCGGCGGTGGCGGCAGCTTCTACACCGACTGGGAGCAGCGCGACCCGCGCCTGGGCGTCAACAAGTGGGAGACCTTCCTGACCCGTGAACTGCCTGCCTACATGGCTCGCGTCCACGGCAGCGACAACCGTCGCAACGGCATCGCCGGACTGTCGATGTCGGGCACCTCGGCGCTGAACCTCGCGTCGCGCCACCCGGGCTTCTACAAGGCTGTCGCGTCCTACAGCGGCTACCCGACCGTCACCATGCCGGGCTTCACCCAGGGCATCATGGCGTCGGTCGCCGAGATGGGCGGCAACCCCATCAACATGTGGGGCTTCTACCCGGCCGGTGAGTGGTTCCAGAACGATCCGTTCCTGAGCGCCGGCAACCTCGCAGGCAAGTACGTGTACGTCTCGGCGGGCACCGGTGTCGGCAGTAAGTACGACTCCTCGGTCAACCCGACCAGCGGCAACTTCGACCCGGTGAAGTTCGCGCAGATGATCCCGCTGGAGGTCGCCGCGTCGACCAGCAGCCAGCTGTACATCGCTCGCGTCGCGCTGGTTCCGGGCGTCAAGCTGACCACCCGGATCACCCCGGACGGCACCCACTGGTGGGACTACTGGCAGGCCGACTTCAAGCAGTCGTGGCGGACCACCTTCCGTCCGGCCTTCTTCTGACGGACTGAGCTCGGCTTACGCGGCCGGTGACCTTCGGGTCACCGGCCTTCGTCGTGGTTGAAGGGATCAGCTGCTTTTTCAGTAGCGTCCGTGCGAACCTTCGGCCGCTGCCTGAGGTGTGAGGAGCGCAAGCGACGGAACCCTTTACGCTGCCTGAGGTGTGAGGAGCGCAAGCGACGGAACCCCTTACGCTGCCTGAGGTGTGAGGAGCGCAAGCGACGAGCCTCGAAGGCCTGGTGAGACGACATCGTCAGCTCGCCAGGGGGCTTCGAGGCTCGCAGGCTCGCACCTCAGCCGGCGGGAGGGCCACCACGATCAGCCGGCGGGAGACTCGCAGGCTCGCACCGTCAGCCGGCGGGGAGTGTGACTACTCGCCGGGCGGCGGTGAGAAGCGATCCCGGAAACCGCGGGTGGCGGTGTCGTCCGCATCGGGTTCTCGATGCACCGGGCGGAACTCGTCCTCGGCGTCCGACGAGTGCCGGGGTCCGGTGACCTTGGGGATCTGCTCGGTGGGTCGTTCCCACGGATTCAGGCCGGCCGGGCGTCGTGCTTCCTGCTGCGTGGCCGTGTCCGCGTCGTCCGTCCGACGATCGATCACCGACGTCGTGGCTGCCGCTCCGGCACCCGCTGCGGCGTAGGGCGCCCGGCTGTCGGGCTCTCGGTCGACGACGCGAGTGGGTTCGTCGTCGGGTCCAGGTCCGTCGTCGGGTCCACGGCCATCATCGGGACCGTGTGGTGGATCGCCGGCATCGGCGTCGCGCTTACGGCCGCGCCAGAACAGAAGTGCCCAACCGATCAACAGCAGCACGCCGACGATCCCCAGGATGAGCGGCAACCAGAAACCGCCGAGCTTGAGCAGGCCCTTGTAGTGGTCGGCCTTCTCGGCCTGGTTGGCGATCGTCTCGTCACTCCACTGGAAGGTGCCCCGGAGCGAATCCATCCGGAAATCACGCACCGCCGACGAGGTGGCGTCGCTCTGGTCGGGCGAGCGGAAGTACTGATGCTGGTCTTCGCGCCCGTCGATGATCGTCCCGGTCTCGGGTTCGACCCACACATGGCGGGTGGCCGTCGCGTACCGGTGCATCTCGATCGGCTGGCTGGGTCGAATGCCACGCCCCGAGATACCCCACCACCGAGCCGGCATCGTCAGCATCGTGCCGAGGGCCGCGTTGCCCTGTGCATTGGGCAGTTCCGAGAGATCGCGCTCGGGCACCTCGCTGACGAAGTGGTAGGTCTTGACCCCGTTGATGTCCTTTTCGTCGACGAACTTCGCGGGCACATCCTGGCGGGTGTTCAGGTCGTACATGTAGTACTCGCGCTTCTGGACGTTGAAGCCGAACTTGTACTGGAAACCCTGCCGGCGGTCGAGGTCGACGGACACCTGCTTGACGTCGACGCCCTCGGGCGCGGCCTCGAGCTGCAGACTGTTGACGGTGTTGTTGGGAACCGACGTCTTGCGGTTCACCGAGACGCGGTCGATGTTGGCGGTCAGCAGTCCGTCATCGCAGTTGCGCTCCTGACCGGCCGCGGCGACGGTCGGTTCGGTCTCGTTGCCGTTCGCGTCGCGGATGCGGTCGATGAGCACCGTCTGCGCGGATTGGAGGGTGGCCTCGCGGCGGTCCGACGGCTCGACGATGACCGAGCGTCGCTGCTGGGTGAGGTGGGCCTCCATGGTCCGTGCGCGGCTCTGCGAGATCGAGCAGCGGTCGAAGATGACGGCGGGGAATCGGTTTCCGGTAGCGCCGTCGGCAGGCACCGTCGTCGACACGGACACGATGTCCAGGTCGAGGGGCACCACCCGAAGCTGAGGAACCAGCCATGCCGGGATGGCGATGGCCGCGGTGATGCAGGCAACGCCGAAAAACGCCAGCAGCGCCGGCCAGAAACGTCTCATTTGTGACTCCTGTGAATCAAGCTCAACGCCCCAACCCTAGTGCCCCGTGTCGGAGATTCACTACTGACTCCCCGACCGGTTGGCGTCGCCGGCGTACTGTTCAGCCTTGCGATGACTTCTCCGCCCGGCGGTCACGCTCGGCCTCCTTCAGGATGCCGGCCATGTAGCCGTAGATCTCCTTGTCCGCCATGGCCTTCCATCGTGGTGCGAGCAGCTTCATGTACTTCTCGACGTACAGCAGTTGCTTGCCGACCAGGACGAGCTCACGCGGCAGCCGTGCGTCGTAGGCCTTGGCCACTGCGGCGAGCTGACGGCCCAGGTCCGTGTACGACATCGACCCGAGATCGGTGGTGGACAGTGGCGCGGCCACCTTTTCGATGTCGGCAGCGCTGCCCGACGTCGAGCCCGGCCGGTGCACCGCGCCGAGTAGGAAGATGGCGCGACCGGCCGACTCGTAGTCCCCGCGCACGATGAGGTCGACGACGAGCTGGCGCAGAATGCGGCGCGTTCGTGGGGTGAACCGCCCGACGATCCCGAAGTCGAGCAGGACGAGTGTGCCCTTCGCGTCGACGAGGACATTGCCTGCGTGCAGGTCGCCGTGGAAGAGGCCGCCGTGAAAAGCCGATTCGAGCAGCGACAACAGCAGGTTCCGGCACAGTGCGACGCCGTCGTGGCCGGCCGCGCGGACCGCTGCCGCGTCGTCGATGCGCACCGCGTGGATGCGCTCCATCGTCAGGACTCGTGACGTCGTGAATTCGTCGTAGACGGTCGGGACGCGGACGCGGTCGCCGAACGGGCCGTCGCGCAGACACTCGTACCACTCGCGCATGGCGTCGGCCTCGATCCGGAAATCCAGTTCGGCGTCCAACCCGGTGGCGAAATCCTCGACCACATGCCGAGCGCTGAGCATGCGGCCGTACTCGGAGATCTCGGCCAGGCCGGCAACCCGTTCGAGGATGGCGACGTCGGGTGCCAGGCGCTCGGAGATGCCGGGCCGTTGAATCTTGACGACGACTTCCTCACCGTCGTGCAACGTGGCGGTGTGGACCTGCGCGATCGACGCCGACGCGATCGGTGTGGTGTCGAAGGAGGCGAAGATCTCTTCCGGCGGCGCGCCGAGTTCGGCGGTGAACACGTCGCGGACCACGGCGCTGTCGGCGGCCGGGACCCGGTCGAGGAGGGATTCGAACTCCGACGAGAGGGTTTCGGTGAACACTCCGGGACTCGACGCGATGAGTTGGCCGAGCTTCACATACGTCGGCCCGAGATGCTCGAAGGTCGTGCGGATCTCGTGAGCCACTCGCTTCGCGTTCGGGGCCCGACCCTGGAGCGCGTCGCCGACCGTATGGACAACGAACCGCCCGACGCCGGCTGCGGCGTGGGCTGTGGTGGCGCCGAAACGCGTGATCTCGGCGACCGGCGTCACCGGCTTCAGCCGAGCGCGCCGACCGTCGTCGACAGAACTGTGGATTGTCACCGTCGGCCATTGTAACGATCGGAACTGCTGCGATCCGGGGGCACGCGAGAGTAAACCAAGAGTCTCCTGAGGCAAAGATGAGACCCGGCTGAGCGAAATCTGACAACGCGGTGTATCAAATACGTGGTCGGGGATTTCGAGAAAGGACGATCGATGCGCATGAGAGCGATGCAGGGCCTGGTCGCAGTGGTGGCCGCGCTGACGCTGGCATGGACCGGAATGGGTCAGGCGGCGGCCGACCCGAACACTCAACTCCCGGGCGTCGACGACGGCGTCCCGAACTGCGCAGTGCTCCAGCCCCGAGCCTTCGCCGGGTACATCGGGACCAACGATCCCAAGCCGGCACGCAAGATGGACGAGAACTTCGCCAAAGTGCCGAAGGACTGGTGCAACACGTCGGTGGGCTTCAGCCGGCTGTGGTTCGGCAAGCCCAACGGTGTCACCTTCGGTATCCCCGACACCCCGCACGCGTTGTTCCCGTACAACAACGCCGAGATGCTCGCCAAGCCCATCTTCAAACCGGGCATGACGATGACGATGCGCGTCGGCGGCACCCAGCAGATCGGGTCGTGGGCCGGCACCACCGGCTGGGGTGTGTCCAACCGATCCATCGATCCGCTGGGTCTGGAGATCGCGTGGTTCATGTGGAACGACGGCAACGCGTACCTGGCCAACACCAGCGAGATCGTCAAACCGATCATCAACGCCCTCGGCATGGACTTCCCGCGTGGCTTCTTCCTGATGACCAAGAAGGCCGGCGAGATCGTGCCGCAGATTCGTCTGCTGCCGACGAGCTACCTGAAGAAGGAGCATGACTACGCGGTGGTGCTCGGCAAGAAGGACGTGACCTTCTACATCGACGGCAAGGAAGCCGGCACCGACGTCGCCCCGTTCTACGTCGACGGCAAGAAGCGCGGCGGCAAGGGCACCCACTACGGCACTTTCACCAACGCGCCTATCGGCACCTGGTACGACATCTCACGCCAGCCGGTACCCCTGCTCGGTCAGATGTGGCTCGACAGCGGCTACTGGTTCCCGCTGCCCCTGCCGCAATGGAACAACCGCTGGCAGACGGCCTACATGAAGCGCTACGTCCAAGGTCCCAGCAACGAGACGCCGCTGACGCTGACCAACTCCAAGGGCTGGTAGACATGCGTATCGCGGGCGTCCGGGTCATCTCGGACGCCCGCGGTCACGTATGCGTGAGGTGGCATGAGTCGCCGGTCGTCGGCAGACTGGCGGCATGTCGACAGTCAACGCCTACATCGCGACCGCAGCAGATCAGCCACTGAGCCCGACGACCATCGAGCGTCGCGACGTCGGACCGAACGACGTCGCCATCGACATCGCTTTCGCCGGGATCTGCCACTCCGACATCCACACCGCCCGCGCGGAGTGGGGTCGCACCAACTTCCCGGTGGTGCCCGGACACGAGATCGCGGGCACGGTGTCGGCGGTCGGGTCGGAGGTGACGCGGTTCGCGGTCGGGGACCGGGTCGGCGTCGGCTGCTTCGTGGATTCCTGCCGCGAATGTGGACCGTGCCGGGCCGGCGATGAGCAGTACTGCGAGCGCGGCATGGTCGGCACGTACAACGCCGTCGGACGTGATGGGCAGCCGACGCACGGCGGCTACAGCACCGCGATCGTCGTCGACGAGAACTATGTGTGCACGATCCCCGAAGGCATCGGACTGGCTGAGGCCGCGCCGCTGCTCTGCGCCGGCATCACCCTGTATTCGCCGCTGCGACATTGGCGGGCGGGGCCCGGTCAGAAGGTGGCGATCATCGGGCTCGGCGGTCTCGGACACGTCGGTGTGAAGCTCGCGCATGCGATGGGCGCCGAGGTGACGGTCCTGTCGCAGTCGCTGAAGAAGATGGAAGACGGTCTGCGTCTCGGTGCCGACAACTACTACGCGACCAGCGATCCCGACACCTTCCGTGCGCTGCGCAACCACTTCGATCTCATCGTCAACACGGTGTCGGCGAACCTGGACATCAAGAAGTACCTGAGCATGCTGGCCCTCGACGGAAGCCTCGTCGAACTCGGCCTGCCGGAGCATCCGATCGAGGTGCCTGCCTTCGCCCTGGCCGCCAACCGTCGCAGTTTCGCCGGATCGATGATCGGCGGTATTGCCGAGACCCAGGAGATGCTCGATTTCTGCGCCGAACACGGCATCGGAGCCGAGATCGAGGTGATCGCGGCCGATCAGATCAACGACGCGTACGACCGCGTCGTCGCCAGTGACGTCCGGTACCGCTTCGTGATCGACATCGCCACCCTGGGGTAGCCGGGCTGCACGGTCAACGGGTCTCGCCAGGCGGGTAGACGACGGGTAAGGTTTTCGACTGGGAATCGAAAACATCCTGGCGGTGTTGAGCCGAATAGGTATGTCCCTCGTCTCGAGAGGCTCGCGTCATGGCACAGCGGAACACAGTCGCGGATCTCGTGGTGATCGGCGCCGGTGTCGCAGGACTCACCGCCGCGCTGAGCGCCGCCGAGCGCGGACTATCGGTGGTCATCCTCAACAAGGGGCCGCACTGGGCCCCGAACCGCGCCGAGCAGACCACCTCGACCTTCTATGCACAGGGCGGCGTCGCCGTCGTGATGCCAGAGGCAGGCGAGGATTCGGTTGCCGACCACCTCTACGACACGCTCGCCGCCGGCGCGGGACTCACCGAAGCCGACGCAGCCGGACCGATCCTCGGTGACGGTTGGGCGTCGGTATCTGAACTGATCGAACGTGGCGCCGCGTTCGACCGAGGCCGCGACGGGCGGCTCCTGCGCACCCGCGAGGGTGGTCACCGGGCGCGGCGGATCATTCACGCGGGCGGTGATGCGACCGGCGCCGCGATTCAACGCACACTCGCCGATGCGGTGGCGCGCACCGACATCGACTGTCGAGACGAGGCGACCGCGACGTCGATCCTCACCCATCAAGGGCTGACCGTCGGGGTCGCGTATCTGCAGAATGGCCACCGGCATGCGGTGTATGCGCAGACCGTCCTGCTCGCGACCGGCGGCGTCGGCCACCTGTTCGCCGCGACCACCAACCCCGCTGGTGCGACCGCCGACGGCATCGCGCTCGCGCTGCGGGCGGGCGCTGTTGTCGCCGACCTCGAATTCATCCAGTTCCATCCGACGATGCTCTACACGCCCGGTGCACGCGGTCGTCGCACGCTGATCAGTGAGGCCGTGCGCGGTGAGGGCGGAAGGCTGGTGGACGTCGACGGCCGGTCGGTGACCGCCGGCATCCCGATGGGCGACCTCGCACCGCGCGATGTGGTGGCCAACGCCGTCGAGGACGCGATCGAGCGCACCGGGCATCCGTGCGTCTACCTCGACGTGACCGGGGTCGACGACTTCGAACGCCGCTTCCCGACGGTGACCGCCGGGCTGGTCGCGGCCGGGATCGACTCGGCGGACGGTCGAATCCCCGTCGTCCCGGGTGCGCACTACCTCTGCGGCGGTGTGGTCACCGACGCTGACGGTGCTACCTCGGTGCCGGGTCTGCTCGCGGCGGGTGAGGTGGCGCGGACCGGGTTGCACGGCGCCAACCGTCTGGCGTCCAACAGTCTGCTCGAAGGCCTGGTCATGGGACGACGAGCGGCCGACGCTGCGTGGCGTCGGCGAGGCGAGCGGGTGGTCGAGGCGCCTGGCGCCGACGACGGGCCCCTGCCCATCCTGGATCGGGGCGCGCTGCAGGACGCGATGAGCAAGTGGGTCGGTTTGCGGCGCTCGGCAGCCGGACTCGACGGTATGGCGGCGCTCCTCGACTCCGCGCCCCTCCGTCCCGCCTGCACCCCTGCGGACGTGGAGGATGCCGCGCTCACCCTGACGGCGCGTGCCGTGGTCGCCGCCGCGTCCGCCCGAACGGAGTCTCGTGGCGCGCACGTTCGCACCGACCACCCGCAACCCGACGTCGTCGGACACTCCCGATTCTTTCGGTTGCGCGACGGTGACCTCGAGCCGGTCGAACTCGCGGCCGCTGCCCGCCTGATGTGAGGTTTGGTCTCGACCCCGTCTGGGGGTGGCACTGAGGCGGGGTCCTTCGTAGACTGACGCCCGGGATCTCCACATTCACCGATTGGTTGGGCTTCTCGCGGCGTTCATGTGACCTTCACTTACGCGCTCGCGGGCCTCGGGTGGCGGACGCGTACAGCGAGTCGCGTCCGGCTGGGGAGAGAACACTGCGTGGAGGGAGTCGACGATGAACGGCGAGGGTTGCTGGTCGACAGTTGTGTGTCGGCCTGCCGAGCGGGTGGCGCTCGGTCTCGCTCCCGAGTCGGAATGGCTTCTGCAATGCCGGCTCGGCCTCGGACACAGCGGCAATCACGCGACCGACGCCAGCGTTCGGCCGCGGCACGACCGTCGACTCTGGCTCGAATGGAACGACTTCGACAATCGTGCGCAATCGCTGATCGACCGGAATCCCTGTCCGGTGCCGTCGCCCGAAGGTGCCGGATGTGTCTTCTTCGCGGGTCATGGTGGCCCGCATTTCTATGCGCGGTCCAACGGGCACGTGCCGTCGGCGATGTCGGCCGCACCTGGCCAGGGGCATCACACCGGCGCGCAGCCCACGGGTGGATACCCACTCGCGAAACCGCCGGTTTCCGAGCCTCCATATGCTGGACCCCCGCTCTCCGGGCCTTCCGGACCCCCTCTTTCCGGACCACAGACGGGTCCGCACACACCTGCGCCCATGCATCCCGCCCCTGGCGGCCCGATTCCGGCTCCGCCGACCATGCGGACCGGCGCCCATCACTTCCCCGATCCGCCTGCGCACGTGGCGCCCCAACCCCCGGTCGCTCCGCCGCCACCCCAACCGGTGGCTCAGCAACCTGCGGCCCCCGACGCGGCTGCCTATCGCGGGGGCCGGCGCTCGACAAACACCGAACCTCCCGTGGACGGTCACCCCGTTCACCAGGCCGAGTACGAAGGGCGTCGTCGGCGGTCGGAGGACGGCGGTAGTGCCTCCGGTGAGATCTCCCTCGATCGTGGGGAGCGCGAGGCGCAGATCGGCGCCGCGCTCGAGGAGGTCGCCAACGCGATCGCCAAACTTGCCGCGGTCCTGCGTCAGCACTGACTCCCTCTCCGAGTGATCTATACCCCCCAGGGGTAGCTTCCGTGCGCGCTGGATGCTATACCGGTAGGGGGTATAGGAGTGAGCGAGATGGACGATCAGCAACACGGCTACATCGGCCGCAAGGACGACTACTTGCGACGACTGCGTCGCATCGAGGGGCAGGCGCGAGGGTTGCAGCGCATGGTCGACGACGAGGCATACTGCATCGACATCCTGACGCAGGTCTCGGCGATGACCAAGGCTCTGCAGGCGGTCGGATTGGGTTTGCTGTCCGAGCACATGAGCCATTGCGTGATGCACGCCGCCCAAGAAAGCGACGACGCCGGACAGGTCAAGATCGACGAGGCCATGGCTGCCATCGAGCGCCTGGTGAAATCCTGATCGGCATCTCGCCAAACACCCTGCTGCACAAGATCTTCACTACGAGGGGAGTATCACCATGACGACAAGCAATTACAGCGTGACCGGAATGACCTGCGGACACTGCGTGGCATCGGTACGTGAGGAGATCGGCGAGATCGCCGGAGTCACCTCGGTCGCCGTCACACTCGACGACGGGACAGTGGCGGTCACCAGCGACCGCGAGATCGACCGGGCCGAGATCGCCGCTGCGGTGACCGAGGCCGGGTATCAGCTGGTGTGAGGCGCTGACATGAGGGTGATCGCCTATGTCGCAGCGCTCGTCATCGCCTTCGCGGTGGCGTTCGGCGTCGGATACGCGTGGGGTCCCGACACCGAACCGGCACCCGCGCATACCAATTCGCACACCACTCACCAGGGTGCCGCCGAGGTGGCGCGATGACGACGACTTCTGCCATCGACCTCGACATCGCGGGTATGACGTGCGCGTCGTGCGCCAACCGGATCGAACGCAAGCTCAACAAACTCGACGGCGTTGCCGCGTCGGTGAACTATGCGACCGAGCGTGCGCACGTGCAGGTGCCCGACGGTCTGAGCACCGACGATCTCGTCGAGGTCGTACGGGCGGCCGGGTACGACGCCACGCCGATCGTCGAGTCGCCAGATCCCTTCGCGGGCAACGGGGATGACCCCGCCCACGACGCCGACCCTGAACTGGACTCATTGCGTCAGCGGCTGATCGTGTCGGCCGTGCTGTCGGTGCCCGTCATCGCGATGGCGATGATCCCGGCGCTGCAGTTCACCAACTGGCAGTGGCTCTCGCTGACCCTCGCGGCACCCGTCGTCGTATGGGGTGCGTATCCGTTCCATCGTGCGGCGTGGATCAATCTGCGTCACGGTGCCACCACCATGGACACGCTGGTGTCGGTGGGGACGTTGGCTGCCTTCGGCTGGTCGGTGTACGCACTGTTCTTCGGTACCGCCGGAACACCCGGTCTCACACACGGTTTCGACCTCATTCCGCAACGCGCCGACGGCTCGTCACACATCTATCTCGAAGCGGCCGCCGGAGTCACGACCTTCCTTCTCGCGGGACGCTACTTCGAGAAGCGGTCCAAGCGCCGCGCCGGCGACGCCTTGCGCGCCTTGATGGACCTCGGTGCCAAGGATGTCGCGGTCATGCGCGGTGGCGTCGAGACGCGTATTCCGATCGGGCAGTTGGCCGTTGGGGACACGTTCGTGGTGCGGCCCGGTGAGCGCGTCGCGACCGACGGGATCGTGGTCGACGGTGCGTCTGCCGTCGATGCGTCGATGGTGACCGGCGAGTCCGTGCCGGTCGAGGTCACCACCGGCGACGCCGTCGTGGGCGCGACCGTCAACGCCAGCGGCCGGCTGATCGTCCGGGCCACGGCGGTCGGCGGCGACACCGCGCTCGCGCAGATGGCCAAGATGGTCGCGTCGGCACAGGAGGGCAAGGCCGACGCGCAGCGTCTGGCCGACCGCATCTCGGCGGTCTTCGTCCCGATCGTCATCGCGATTTCGGTTGCCACGCTGGGCTTCTGGCTCGGAGTTGCCGCCCAGTCGGGGATGGCGGGCGGCGACGTGACCTTTGCCTTCACCGCGGCCGTCGCGGTCCTGATCATCGCCTGCCCGTGTGCCCTCGGTCTGGCCACGCCGACCGCGCTGATGGTGGGCACCGGACGGGGAGCACAGCTGGGCATCCTGCTCAAGGGCCCTGAGGTGCTGGAAACCACGCGCCGCATCGACACGATCGTCCTGGACAAGACGGGCACCGTGACCACCGGCGACATGTCGGTGAGCGAGGTGATCCCGGCGTCGGGGCACGACGAGTCGTCGGTTCTGACGGCCGCGGCCGCGGTCGAAGCGGCATCCGAGCACCCGATTGCCTCCGCGATAGTCGCTGCAGCCAAGGGTGTTTCACTACCCTCTGTGGTCGGATTCCGTTCGACGCAGGGCGTCGGGGTGTCGGGGCAGGTAGACGGTCGCGACATTGTGGTGACCGCGCCGGATCGTACCGAGACGGCGTTGGGCGACGATCTCGCGCGGGCCGTCGACGAGGCACACGACCGTGGCGCGACCGCCGTGGTGGTGAGTGCCGAGGTGCAGCCCGTCGGGGTGATCGTCGTCGAGGATCAGGTGAAGCCATCCGCGGTCGCCGCCATCGCCGACTTCCGCCGGCTAGGTCTGACGCCCGCACTTCTGACCGGTGACAACGAGGGTGCTGCGCGTCGTGTGGCGCAGGAGGTCGGCATCTCCGATGTGACCGCCGGGGTCACGCCCGAGGGGAAGATCGACGCGATCAAGAAGCTTCAGGCGCAAGGACATTCGGTCGCGATGGTCGGCGACGGCATCAACGACGCCGCAGCACTCGCGCAGGCCGACCTCGGACTCGCGATGGGTACCGGCACCGACGTCGCCATCGCGGCAAGCGATCTCACGATCGTGAGCGGCGATCTACGACTGGTGGGTCAGGCGATCGAACTGTCGCGTCGAACTCTGGCCACGATCAAGGGCAATCTGTTCTGGGCCTTCGGCTACAACGTCGCCGCGATTCCACTGGCTGCCGCCGGACTGCTGAACCCGATGATCGCCGGTGCCGCGATGGCCTTGTCGTCGGTGTTCGTGGTGGGCAACAGTTTGCGGCTGCGGCGGTTCAACCCGAGTTAGCTCTGAATTAGTTCGCGGCCCGCGCGGCCGCATGCCGGCCCGCGCGACGACCGAAGTACGATCCCTCACCCAATTGCGTTCCGCTGCAATAGCCTTTGCAGTCCTGCGCAATGTTCGACGCCGAGGCGCCTGCCGCGTACAGACCGGGAACCACCTGCCCCGCTTCGTCGAGGACCTCGGCGTCCACGGATGTCGCCATGCCGCCCATGGTGAATCCGGCGTACATCGCCTTGCCCAGCGACAGGTTGTAGGCCGCCCACGGTCCGGTGTCCTGCGGTTCGAGGAACTCGGCTGCCTTGTGGAAGTCGGGATCTTCGCCCTTGGCGGCATTCTCGTTGTAGCGGGCCAGGGTTCGTTGCAGATTGCCCTCGGGGATGCCGAGATCGCTCTCCATCTCTGCGACCGTCTCCCAGCCGTCGATCAGCGGTACGAGGTAGTTGCGGTCGGGGTTCATATGGGACTCGTCGACGATGAGATAGGCCACGGCGTCGGGCTGTTCCATCACAAAGCCGGAGGTCCGGGCGTGGTAGGAGTCCTCGGTGACGAACCGATCACCGTTGGCGTTCACCACGATTCCGGTGACCATGCTGGCCGGCGGGTAGATGGGCGCGGTGATGAAGGCGTTGTCCATGTACTTCAGCTCGGCGCCGACCGATGCGCCCATGCGCAGGCCCAGGCCGTCGTCGTAGGTATTGCCGAGGACAAACGGCTTCTCGGCCAGATGCGGCGTGTTGGCCGCGACCATCTCGGGGTTCATCACAAAGCCGCCGGCCGCGATGATCACCGACCGGGCCTTGATGACGCCTTCTTCGCCGGGCCGCTTCCACACGACCCCGGCCACTGCGCCGTCGTCGTCGACCACGAGTTGCCGTGCGCCGGTGTCGTATCGGACTTCCGCGCCGAGCTCGGCCAATCGCTTGACGAGGAGGTCGATGACCATCGACGCACCGCCGGTGTCGCCGGGAACCGGCACTTTGTGTCCACGAGGAGCAGGCTTGGCCATGTCCTTGAACGGCCAGACCTTCTCGTTGCCGGTGTACATCAACCCCTCGGTGCCGGGCTGGATGACCGCCTTCTCCGGGTAGAAACTCCGCTCGAAGGCGAACCCGAGATTCTCCAGCCAGGTGAAGTGTTCGACGCTGTCGGTGCAATAGGCGTGGATCTTGTCGACCTCGGGGTCCACCGAGACGGCGGTGAGGTACTTCTCCATCTCCTCGACGCTGTCTTCCTGCCCGGTCGCCAGCTGCACGGCCGTGCCGCCGCCGAGGTAGAAGAATCCGCCGGCCATCGACGTGGTGCCGCCGGCCGCCGCCGCGCGTTCGATCAGGAGCACCTTGGCTCCGTGCGCCGCTGCCTCCACGGCCGCACAACCGCCCGCGATGCCGAACCCGATCACCAGGACGTCGACCTCGTCGGAGAATTCGGTCACGCTCGAGAGTGCGACGGTGTCGGGGATGTCCGTGCTTGCTGCCATGCCGCATACGATAGCGGAGAAACTAGAACATGTTCTAGTCCTGGTCGAATTGCGGCAGCGGCCGAGTAGGCGGTCGTCGGGCGAATGGTCGACGCTGGTTTCCGGGGCCGTGTCACCCGCCGCGAAATGCGGGTATCAACGAGGGTGTGACGAACTTCGGCTCCACCCCGGTGCGCTCAGCCTGCGCCGCGTTATCGGGTGTCGTCGCGGTTGCTGCCGGGCTCGCGGTCGGCGAGTTGGTGGCCGTCCCGATCTCGCCCGATGCATCGCCGTATTTCGCGGTGGGTTCGACCGTCGTCGACCATTCGCCGACGTCGGTGCGCGAGTGGGCGATCTCGACGTTCGGCACGTCGGACAAGACCGCCTTGTTCATCGGGATGGGTGTCATCATCGTGCTGATCGCCGCCGGTTGCGGGCTGGCCGAGCGGTTGCGCCCGCCGGTGGGCTCGGTGATCATCGGCGTGTTTGCGCTGGTCGGAGTCTTCGCCGCGATGGGTCGGCCGGGTTCGTCGGTGACTTATATGTTTCCGTCCATCGTTGCCGGGGCGGTCGGGATACTCGTCCTCCGTGTGCTGATCTCATTGCTGGCCGACCGGCCGGACCTCGACCCACCCGAGAAGGCGGATGGGTTGTCGCGACGGTTTGTGCTGACCGCCGGTGGGGTGATTGCCGCTGCGGCCGTGGTCGGCACCATCGGTCGCCGGATGCTGGCCGACACCGCGAACACCCTGGCCGACCGCGCGCGACTCGTCCTGCCGGTGCCGGCCAAGCCCGCCCCGCCGATCCCGCCCGGAACCGATCTCGACGTCGACGGTGTCACCCGGTTCGTCACCGGCAACGCCGATTTCTACCGCATCGACACCGCACTGCAGGTGCCGCGCCTGACGACAGCCGACTGGTCGTTGCGCATCCACGGGATGGTGGACAAGGAGGTCCGACTGTCCTGGGCGGACCTGCTGGCGATGCCGATGACGGAGCGCCTGGTGACGCTGACCTGCGTGTCCAACGAGGTGGGTGGCGACCTCATCGGCAACGCCAAGTGGCTGGGCGTGCCGATGAAGGAGGTCCTGGAACTGGCCGGCGTCCGACCGGGCGCCGACATGCTGTTGTCGACCAGCTCCGACGGCTGGACCTGCGGAACCCCGGTGTCGGCGGTGACGGACGGTAGGGACGCGCTACTCGCCATCGGGATGAACGGTGAGCCGCTGCCCATCGAACACGGGTACCCCATCCGTCAGGTGATCCCCGGGCTGTATGGCTATGTGTCGGCCACCAAGTGGGTGGTGGACTGGGAGATCACCAAGTTCAGCGAAGCGAAGGCGTACTGGTCGACGCGGGGATGGTCGGAACTGGGTCCGATCAAGTTGT
This sequence comes from Gordonia sp. NPDC003422, assembly GCF_053588675.1. Classification (NCBI taxonomy): domain Bacteria; kingdom Bacillati; phylum Actinomycetota; class Actinomycetes; order Mycobacteriales; family Gordoniaceae; genus Gordonia; species Gordonia sp. NPDC003422. Next base: position 87,309 of record NZ_JBSFQL010000013.1, on the reverse strand, counting down.
CGTCGCGGATCGACCGCCCGGCCAACAGCACTGAGCACGCGGCCGGCGAGGTGGTGATCGCGGGGACGGCATGGGCGCAGCACACCGGCATCGAGCGCGTCGAGGTGCGCATCGACGACGGCCCGTGGCAACCGGCAGAACTGGCAACCGAATACAGCGTCGACACCTGGCGGCAGTGGAAGTTCGCCTGGCAGGCCACCAGCGGTGAGCACGACGTGCAATGCCGGGCGATCGACAAGATGGGGAACGCCCAGATCGAGGACAATGCGTCGCCGGCGCCGGATGGCTCGACCGGGCTCGACGGTCGGACGTACACGATCACGTGAGGGGTTGGGGCTGGAGCTGCCGAAATCTGTACGTGGCAGCGAAGCCGAGTGGAATGTGCACTTCGTCGGGGTGACGCGTACAGAAAACCTGTGGTGGGTCGTCGGGCCGGCTTCGCCCGCAAAATCTAGGGGAGGAGTTTCTTCCCCGGGGTTCGAAGTCGTCCGCTAGAGATTTCGCGGGGACGACACCAAGGGTAGGGGACGAGTTTTCTTCCCCTACTTTTTGTGCGGAGGCATCGCGCGGCGCGCTGACGCGGAGCACGGCGACCAACGCCTTGCGGGGTTCACCCAATCGGATGAATCTCAGACGATCGCCGCAGGTGAGACGGTATCGTTAGGATGTCTCACATTAACGAAGGCTAATTGCTGATTCGATAACCGATACACTCTCGCTCAATTGTCGGTGACGTCCGGAACACCCCCGCCCGGACGGGCCGACAGTTGTTTGGTTCGAAGGGATTCAGGTGCGTCGGATTCTTTGGCTGTTTGCTGTCCTGACCACGGTCGGAGCGGTGTTCCTCAGCCCCAACCCGAGTGCTCATGCATTGCAGATCGGGTCGATCGTCTTCCCGGACTTCAACCCGCCGGTCACCATCGATCAGTCGAAGCCGACGACCGTCGCTGAACCGGAGTGGGTCGCCCTGCAAATCGGGCGCAACTTCGACAGTGGCAAAGGTGACGTCGTCATCTTGATCCCCGGCACCACCGACTACGACGGCACCGATCAGCTCGGACGCACGCGCGACATAGGCATGTTCGGCACCGATCCGGATACGCAACCGCCGGTGCAGGTCGTCGACTACCCGGCAGCATTCGGCCTGACGATCGGGCCGCTCCCGATCTATCTCGCCGGCGAGGGCACCTTCAACGAGTCGGTCGATATCGGTACCCGCAAGGGCGTGGCGGCTGCCGAAGCGGCCTACGACCCGGACAATCCCGACCAGATCATCGTCATCAACGGCTACTCGCAGAGTTCGCCAGTCGCGATGAATGTCGCCTACATGCTCAAGGAGCGTGGCACGATCCCCACGGACCAGATCGTTGTCATCGTCGGCGCCGACTCCCGCTTCCCGCATTCCGGTGTGGAGAACGTAGTGCCCAGCTTCATTCCGGGCATGTACACCAACGGTGATCGCGACACGGACGACATGGAGGGCATCAAGGTCATCTCCTATTGCGTCCGCGGTGACGCGACGTGTGGTGTCGGCAACCCGTTCACCAATCCGATCGGGACGTTCTTCTACCTGATCCCCGGCTTCTACGTGCACGCTTTCCTCACGTACCGCATCAACGAGTACGAGGTCATCGATACGTGGTCCAGCCAGGACCCTGATCGTGGTTGCGGATGTGGCAACACGACCTACGTCGTCTACGACGGTGGAAACCCCTGGGGGATGATGCTGCGCGACTTGGGTATCCCGATCCCTACGGAGGTCGACGACATCCTGTCCGCGATCATCCCGGTCCCGATGCCGGGGGAGCAGTCGACGATCGCCGGCGTGCCGGTGCCGACGCCGCGTGAACTGCAGGACTCCATCTACGAGGCGCTCGGACTGACCGTCACGGTGACCGATCCTGATGTGAACAAGACGGTCCGCGACGACATGCTCGTCGATGACACGCAAGACGACTCCAAGACTGCAACTCCGGCGACCACGGCCAACACCGCCACGGCGCGGGGTCTTGCCGAGCGAGTCGACACCACGGCGAACGACGAGGGCGCTGACAACAACAGCGCCGACGACGACGACGGCGCCGCCGGCGAGAAGAAGGACGACAAGAAGTACGGCAACGCCGAAGCGGACAACGGTGACGACGACGCCAACGACGACGACAGTGTCGCCGATGACGACACCACCGATCACGACGCCACGACCACGGGCGACGACGCCGCCTCGCACAACGGCGCCCCCAGCGGTGCCGGGCACGAAAACAATTCCGACAGCGCGCATTCCGAGTCGGAAGACTGAGTCGGCCGACCCACTTGAACCGGGTCGTTAACCAGAGAAACGAAATCGTTAACAGTTCTACATATCAGCTTCGACAACCGTAGACTTCGGCTCACCCCCACCGTGAGATCGAGGTCTACGTGCGCCGAATTCTGCTGTCCTTCAGTGTCTTCCTCACCATCGGACTGTTCTTTGCGCCAGGTTCCGCGTCGTCGGCGACGCTGGGTCGGCCACTCGGCCCGCTCGCTTCGCTCCCGGCGCCCGGCCCGCTGACCCTGCCGGAGATCGAGGTACCTGCATCGTGGCAACAGCCCGAGCAGATTCGCCAACGGCCCGCGTGGCTGCCGGCCAACTTCGCCGACAACGCGACCGTCATCCTCGTCCCCGGAACCGACGACTTCGACGGTGCCGACCAGTACGGACGCACCGTCGCCATCGGCATGTACGACACACCCGAAGGTGGTCACTTCGACGAGACCCGCCACCTTGTGATCGTCAACTACCCAGCAGCCTTCGGTTTCACTGTGCTCGGGTACCCGGTTTATCTCGTCGGCGACTCCACCTACAACGACTCGGTGAACGACGGCACGATCAAGACCATCGACGCGGCGCTGGCCGCCCACGGGCCGTCAGACTCCGGGCAGAAGATCATTCTCAACGGCTATTCGCAGAGCGGTCCGGTCGCCTGGAACGCCGCCTACCTGCTGCATCAGTCCGGCCAGATCCCGGACAGCGACATCGTGGTCCTCCTCGGCACCGACACCCGATTCCCCAACACCGGCGCCGAAGTGGTGGTCCCCAGCTTCATCCCCGGCCTCTACACCAACGGCCCGCGCGACGAGTCGGCCACCGGCGACATCGAGGTGATCTCCTACTGCGTGCGCGGCGATTCGGGCTGCGGGCTCGGCAATCCGCTCGCGCACCCCTTCGAGACGGCCTTCTATCTCTTGCCCGGCTTTTACATCCATGGCGCAAACGGCAACTACGTCAACCAGTACACCGTCATCAAGACGTGGAAGGTCGACAACACCACCTACGTCGTCCTCGACGGTGGCAACCCGTGGGGAATGATGTTGCGTGGCATGGGAATACCGGTGCCACCCGAGTTCGATGCGGTGCTGTCGGCGCTCGTGCCGGTGCCGGTGCCGGGTGAAGCGGCCACCGTTGCCGGTCAGCCGGTGCCCACGCCACGCGAACTCCAGGTGCTCATCTACAACGCACTGGGGCTCACGGTCCCGACCACCGACCCCGATCAGAACCCCGACGCCTGGCAGGCCGTGTCGACCAGCAGCACCGCTCGAACCGCCGCCACCGTCACGGATGGGCAAAGTGACGACTCCGCCGCCGCGGAAACCACACCCGAGCCCGCCGCCGAAACAACGCAAAGTGTCGAGAGCCCGGACACCACGGCAAACACGACCGACGACGTGACGGATGCCGCCGACAAGACCGACGGCGATAAAGCTGACGGCGACAAGACCGATGGCGACAAGTCTGACGGCGACAAGACTGACGGCGACAAGGCCGACAGCGATAAAGCCGACAGCGGAGACAAGACGGACGGCGATAAAGCCGACAGCGGAGACAAGACCGACAGCGACAAGACCGACGGCGACAAGACCGACGGCGACAAGACGGAATCGACCACCGATTCGCACGAGAACGACGGCGATCACGACTCGAACGACGACGCGTCCGGTGGCGACACGGAGTGATCGGCCGCAGCCAGGTTTTGGGCTGACCAGCGCCAGAATGCATGGACACCAGACTGGACATGTGTCCATAAGTCCAGGAGGACGTCTCGTCAAGGGGTAAGTGACCTATCTGACTGCGTCAGTCACGCTTGCTGAGGGCATGCTATGTTCTTCGCACGTTTTGTGAGCCGGGCGACATTGCATCGCCCGCGCAGCGCATGGGTCGGCGCTGCGGACCAGACAAGGTGAGAAACATGAGTGTGGGTGTCGTGCGCGAAACGGCCCAGGGTGAGCGTCGCGTGGCGCTCGTTCCCAAGGTGGCCGCGTCGCTGGTGGGCAAGGGTGTGCCCGTCGTCGTGGAATCGGGTGCCGGTCTCGGCGCACTGATCCCCGACGAGGCGTACACCGATGCGGGCGCAACGATCGGCGATCCGTATTCGGCCGACGTCGTGCTGCGCGTCGCGCCGCCGTCGGACGAGGAGATCGGCAAGCTGCGCAGCGGTCAGAAGCTGATCGGCTTCCTGGCGCCGCGCAACGCCGACAACCAGATCGGTGCGCTGAAGGCCGCGGGCATCGAGGCCTACGCCGTCGAGGCCATTCCGCGCATCTCTCGCGCGCAGGTGATGGACGCGCTCAGTTCGCAGGGCAACGTGTCCGGCTACAAGTCGGTCATCGTCGCAGCTGATCTGTCGACCCGCTTCTTCCCGATGCTGACCACGGCCGCCGGGACGGTGAAGCCGGCAACCGCGCTGATTCTGGGCGTCGGCGTGGCCGGCCTGCAGGCGCTGGCCACCGCCAAGCGACTCGGCGCGCGGACCACCGGCTACGACGTCCGGCCCGAGGTGGCCGAGCAGGTCCGCTCGGTCGGCGCGCAGTGGCTCGACCTCGGCATCGACGCCGCCGGCGAAGGCGGTTACGCGCGTGAACTGACCGAGGACGAGCGCGCCCAGCAGCAGAAGGCACTGGAAGACGCCATCAAGGGCTTCGACATCGTCATCACCACCGCACTCGTGCCCGGACGCCCGGCACCGCGCCTCGTCACCGCCGCTGCGGTCGAGGGGATGAAGCCGGGCAGTGTGATCGTCGACCTCGCCGGTGAGACCGGGGGCAACTGTGAGCTGACCGAGCCGGGGCAGACCGTCGTCCGCCACGACGTCACGATCACCTCGCCGCTGAACCTGCCGGCCACCATGCCCGAGCACGCCAGCGAGCTCTACTCCAAGAACTTGCTCGCGCTCATCGAGCTGATGCTCGACGACAACGGAGCCATCGCCCCGGATTTCGACGACGAGGTGCTGGCCGCATCGTGCGTGACGCGCGAGGCGAAGGAGGCGACTGCCTGATGTACACCCCATTGTTGGCGAACATCGCGATCCTGGTTCTGGCCGGGTTCGTGGGCTTCGCCGTGATCTCCAAAGTGCCCAACACACTGCACACCCCGCTGATGTCGGGCACCAACGCCATCCACGGCATCGTCGTGCTGGGCGCGCTGGTGGTGCTGGGTTCGTTGCCCGAAGACGCGAGCTGGGGAGTTCGCATCATCGGGTTCGTCGCGCTCGTGTTCGGAACGCTCAACGTGGTGGGCGGTTTCGCCGTCACCGACCGCATGCTCGGCATGTTCAAGGGTAAGAAGGAGGCCGCCAAGTGAACGGCAACGTCCGCAATCTTGCTCTTGCCGCCGGGACCGAGAAGTACGAGGCTCTCGGCTACGGCGTGACGGTTCTCTACATCGTCGCGTTCTCGCTGTTCATCTACGGCCTGATGGGTCTGACCGGACCCAAGACCGCGGTGCGCGGCAACTGGATTGCCGCCGTCGGCATGGGAATCGCCATCGTCGCGACCCTGCTGTACGTGTACAACAACCCGCCGAGTGTCGACGGTGTACCCGCGATCAACTGGATCCTCATCGTCGCCGGTCTGATTATCGGTGTGGTGCTGGGCATTCCGCCCGCACTGAAGACCAAGATGACCGCCATGCCGCAGCTCGTCGCGCTGTTCAACGGCGTCGGTGGCGGCACCGTGGCGCTGATCGCGTGGGCCGAGTACATCGAGTCCGACGGCTTCACCGCCCTGCACGCCGAGCCCGACGTCCACGTGATCGTCGGTTCGCTGTTCGCGGCCATCATCGGTTCGGTCTCGTTCTGGGGCTCGCTGGTGGCGTTTGCCAAGCTGCAGGAGATCATGCCGAAGGGGCTCGAGAAGACCTTCGTCAAGAACGCGAAGCTGTTCCAGTTCGCCAATATCGTGCTGGCCATCGCGGCCGTCGCAATCGCCATCTACATCGGTCTGTCTGCCGACAACACCGACGCGACGCCGTGGTTCTGGATCGTTGCCGTACTGGTGATCGCCGGCCTGATGGGTCTGTTCGTGGTGTTCCCGATCGGCGGCGCCGACATGCCCGTCGTGATCTCGCTGCTCAACGCGCTCACCGGTCTGTCGGCCGCGGCCGCCGGCCTCGCGCTGAACAACCAGGCGATGATCGTGGCCGGCATGATCGTCGGCGCGTCCGGCTCGATCCTGACCAACCTCATGGCCAAGGCCATGAACCGCTCGATCCCCGCGATCGTGTTCGGCTCCTTCGGCGGAGACGACGCGGCAGGCGGCGGACCGGCCGGCAGCGCGGGCGGCACCGTCAAGGCCACCTCGTCGGCCGACGCGGCGATCCAGATGGCCTACGCCAACCAGGTCATCGTCGTGCCCGGTTACGGTCTTGCGGTCGCGCAGGCGCAGCACGCGGTCAAGGAGATGGCGTCGATCCTCGAATCCAAGGGTGTCGAGGTCAAGTACGCGATCCACCCGGTCGCCGGTCGTATGCCCGGACACATGAATGTGCTTCTGGCAGAAGCGGATGTGCCGTATGACGCGATGAAGGAGATGGACGACATCAACGGTGAGTTCAACCGCACCGACGTCGCCATCGTGATCGGCGCCAACGACGTGACCAACCCGGCCGCGCGCAACGACCCGGGCTCACCGATCCACGGCATGCCGATCCTCAACGTCGACGAGGCGCGGTCGGTGATCGTGCTGAAGCGGTCGATGTCGTCGGGCTACGCAGGTATCGAGAACCCGCTGTTCTTCGCCGACCAGACCTCGATGCTGTTCGGCGACGCCAAGAAGTCCGTCGACTCCGTGGTGGAGGAACTCAAAGCGCTGTAGACGCTCCGATGAGTTTTCCGAGTGGGTGATGTCTGTATGGGCATCACCCACTTTCACTCGGAGGACATCATGAACGCGATCATCGGAACCCTGCAGAACATCAACGACGACGCTCCCGCGAAGTCACGCAATTGGCGGCACACCACGGGCGTGGTCATCAGCGTCCTGGTCGGCGCCTTCCTCATCTTCGACATCGTGGGCAAGCTGACCCAGCCCGACGCGGTGGTCGAGGGCATGGCCGACCTCGGCTTTCCCGTCGACCAGAGCTACGTGATGGGTACGGTCCTCCTGGTTTGCCTTGCGGTGTACGCGATTCCGCGTACAGCGGTGCTGGGGGCGCTCGGCATCACGGCTTACCTCGGTGGTGCGGTCACCGCGAACATGCGGATCGAGTCGCCCCTGGTATCCACCACTCTGTTCGCCGTCTACCTCGGAGTGTTCATGTGGATCGGCCTGGTCTTGCGCCGCCCGGAGTTGCTGAGGGTTGCGGGTATCCGCTCCAGCGCTCCCTGATCTTCGCTGCCTCGAAGGGCAGGCGACACAACGTCGCCTGCCCTTTGCTGTCTGCACTGGGTCGTTATCGACTTGGGATCGGACGGGTGTCGTGGCGTTGCGCGCCTTCTCTACTGTTACGCCAGTGACTTCTGTGACCAGGGTGACTCGACGTTTCAAGCTCGCCGCTGCGGCGACCGTTGCTGTTGCGGCGATCGGTGGCGGTGTGATCGGCACGATGCCGGTGCTCGGCAACCACGACGTGGTGCCGGTCGCGACCACGCTCGACGCGTCGTCGATGTACAACGACGCGCAGAAGAAATTCGCCGCAGGCGACGTGGCGGGCGGGCTCGCCGCGTTGAAGCAAGTCGTGAGTATGGCGCCCGCTGACGCCGAGGCGATTGCGCTGCAGGCGATCTGGTCGGACCAACTGGGCGACAGCAGCGGTGTGCAAGGTGCACTGAGCAAGCTGTCGATGATGAACCCGCAGCTGGCCACGATCGCACGCAACATCATCAGCGGTGTGGAGGCGGCCGCCAAGATCGTGCCGGACACCACGCCGAAGACCGTCGCGGGCCGGCCGACGATCGTCATCCTCGGATACGGCCTCAACGGCAACGGGAAGATGGCTCCCGAACTCGTGAATCGTGTGCGAGCGGGCAAGGCTCAGGCCGAGGTCAGCACGACGGCGCCCATCGTGGTCACCGGCGGAGCGCCGAAAAGCGGTGTCACCGAGGCTTCCGCCATGCAGAAGTGGTTGGTGGACAACGGAGTCGACGCGAGCCGCATCACCACCGAGGACAAGTCCGGATCGACTGTCGCCAACGCCCAGAACACCGCGGCCATTCTCCAGCGCACCGGTGTCCGGGACATCATCCTGATCACCTCGCCCAATCACATTCGCAGGGCAGCAGCCGATTTCGCGGCGACCGGGCTGCGCATCGTGGGCACCCTGACCACCTCGACCGAGCTTTCCCGTTACGCCGCAACGCTACCCAAGGAGCGGCAGACCGGGATTCGCGTCGAGGCCACCCGGACCGCAAAGATCCCGGTGTCGCGTCAGCCCGGGGCGCTCCCACAAAACCTCCCCGACGCCGGGCCGGGACTGATCCCGGAGATCGGTGGCAAACTCCTCGAGCTGCTGGGTACCGGGTCGTCGAAGTAGCCGGTTGCCTGACTCGAAAAATCTAGGGGAAGAACTTCTTCCCCGGGTTTCGTAGTCGTCCGCGGGAAACTTCTGGGGGAGGACTCCAAGGGTAGGGGAAGAAGTTTCTTCCCCTACTTTTGTGGGCGCGTGTTCCTGGCGGCCCCGACTTCCACCCCTTCCCGCCTCCACGATCGCCGACGCCGTCGGCTGGTGGGCGCCCGAATGAACTCATGCGCATGAATTGATGTGTCGTGCAGTGTCTTTCAATCTCATTCGACGAGGAAGTGAGCGCCGACACATCGACGCGCGATGTGGAGCGGATCTCACACCATGTCCGTTTCGCCAGTTCTTTCCGTGTTAACAAAACATCCGTACGGTCGTTGTCATGTCGAATAAGGGGTTCGGGGGAGCCCTTTCGGAATTCCGTGAGAACGTCCGGTATGACCTGCCGGCGTCGCTCGTGGTCTTTCTGGTCGCGCTCCCCCTGTCATTGGGGATTGCCATCGCATCCGACGCTCCGGTGCTTGCCGGTCTCATCGCGGCGGTGATCGGGGGTATCGTCGCCGGCGCCATCGGGGGTAGCAAACTGCAGGTGTCCGGCCCGGCGGCCGGCCTCACCGTGGTGGTTGCCGAGATGGTCGCCAACTTCGGGTGGAAGGTGACCTGCTTCATCACCGTCTGCGCCGGGTGTCTGCAAATTGTGTTCGGGCTCAGCCGAATTGCCGGTGCGGCGCTCGCGATCGCACCGGTCGTCGTGCATGCGATGCTCGCCGGAATCGGCATCACCATCGCACTGCAGCAGATTCACGTGCTGCTCGGCGGCAGTTCGGCGAGCAGTGCGTGGGAGAACCTCAGCGAACTGCCCGGTCAGGTCGCCCACGTGGCCTGGGCGGACGCTCTCGTCGGCGTGATCGTGATCGCGGTGATGCTGAGTTGGCCGTTGATGCCGCCCAAGGTGCGCAAGGTGCCGGGTCCGTTGGTGGCTGTGGTCGGTGCGACCCTGGTGGCGCTGTTCTTCTCGCTCGACGTGGAGAAGATCGCCATCGACGGCAACTTCTTCGAGGCGATCGCCCTTCCCGAATTGCCCAGCGGGAATTGGGGAGCCGTGGTCATGGGCGTCCTGACCGTCGCGTTGATCGCGAGTGTGGAGTCGCTGCTGTCTGCGGTCGCGGTGGACAAGATGCACACCGGCGCCCGCAGCGATCTCAACCGTGAACTGCTTGGCCAGGGCAGCGCCAACATTGCCTCGGGAATGCTCGGCGGTCTGCCCGTGACCGGCGTGATCGTCCGTAGCTCAACCAATGTCGCGACCGGGGCCAGGACGCGCTGGTCGGCCATCATGCACGGCGTCTGGGTGCTGGTCTTCGCGGTGTTCCTGACCGGCCTCGTGGAGCAGATCCCCACCGCCGCGCTGGCGGGCCTGCTGGTGGTCATCGGACTCCAGTTGGTGAAGCTCGCGCACATGAAGACCGCACTGCGAACCGGTGACCTGTGGGTCTACGCGGTGACCGTGCTCGGCGTCGTGTTCCTCAACTTGCTCGAAGGTGTCGCGATCGGTCTGGCGCTCGCCGTTGCAATGGTGGTGTGGCGGGTGGTACGCGCCGAGATCACCTCGGAGCCGCTGGGTACCAATCGGTCTCGACAATGGCTGGTGCGCGTGCACGGCTCGCTGAGCTTCCTGGCCCTCCCGAAACTCAACAAGGCCCTGAACACTGTTCCCGACGATGCCCATGTCACCCTGGAACTCGACACCGACTTCCTCGACCACGCGGCGTCGGAGATGCTCGAGGACTTCCGGTGGGCGCACGAGGCGGGTGGCGGAAGCGTGCATGTCGTGGAGAAGGGCAAGGCGCGGTTGGCCGATGCGCCGCGGCGTCCTCCGCGTCGGCACACGATGGGATTCGCCGGCCTCACCCCGTGGCGCAAGCGTCCCGCCAACATCGACGCGGAAGCCGACACCCGGCCGCCGTCGTTGCGCTCGATCATCGGCGGCGTCGACGAGTACCACCAGAATCATGCAGAAGCGCTGCGCGCCAACATGTCCGACGTCGTCAGCAGTCAGGATCCGGATGCACTCTTCCTGACCTGTGCCGACTCCCGGCTGTTGCCGAATGTGATCACCGCCAGCGGTCCGGGTGACCTGTTCACCGTTCGCAACGTCGGCAATCTCGTTCCGCCGATCGACTCGTCGGACGATTCCGTCCAGGCCGCGCTGGAGTTCGCGGTCGGCGAATTGGGTGTGACTTCGGTTGTGGTGTGCGGACATTCGTCCTGCGGAGCGATGCACGCGCTCATCACCGACGACGACTCGGACAACGATGTCGGTCCGGTGCGCCGGTGGTTGCGGCACGGGAGGCCGAGTGTGATGGCGTACCAGTTGGGGCATCCGGCCGGCCGCGCGGCTGCCGATCTGGGCTTCGGCGAAGTGGATCGGCTGTCAGTGGTGAACGTGGCCAAGCAGGTCGAGACGCTGAGCAGGCATCCGATGGTGGGTCGCGCTGCGGCCGAGTCGACGTTGCGGATCGTCGGCATGTTCTTCGACATCGAGACCGCACGGGTCTACGAGGTGACCACCACGACGATCCGTCCGGTGGGACGCAACGCGGACGCTCTGGTCACTTCGTGAGGATCTTCAGAACATGACCGAACGGAAGTGGGTGACGAGTCGCCCGTCGTCGTCGAGGATGTGGAAGGCGATTCCCGGCGGCTGACCGCGGTTGACGATCTCGGTGCCCTCGAACGGGAGATTCAGGGTCGACGCGACACCCGGCGCGATACACAGCGGACGCCCCGCGAAGTGCGTGACGGCCGGTGTGTGCGCGTGTCCGCACAGGAAAGCAACGACGTTGGGATGGCGCTCCACCATGGCCGCGAGCCGATCCTCGCCGGTCTGACGGATCGAGTCCATGAACGGCATCGAGAGCTTGGCCGGTGGGTGATGAAACGCGATGAACACGGGATTGTCGGCACCGTGGCGAGTGATCTCCTCGGACATCCAGGCGAGGGTGTCGTCGGACAGGTAGCCGTCGTTGCGTCCGGGGATGGAACTGTCGGCGATGATGAAGAGGACGTCGTCGATGGTCTCCGACCAGTTGATCGGCGACGACGTCTCCTCCTTCAGGAGCGCGGCGCTGAAGTTCTCGCGGATGTCGTGGTTGCCCGCGGTGATGAGCATGGGCAGCGGGCTGTCGAGGACGAGGAAGGCCTCGCGGTACTCACTGGGGCTGCCCTCGTCGGCGATGTCTCCGGTGACGAGCAGCACATCGATGCCGTCGGCGCGCGCGTTGAGATAACTCAGCGTCGACTCGATGCGGCTGCGGTTGAACCGCGTGCCATTGAAATGAAGGTCGCTGATGTGGGCGACAACGAACACGGGTACTCCTGTACGTCACTGACTCCCATGAAGGCTAGCCGCGTCGGACGGTGGAGGTGAGGCGAGGGTGGGCGTGAGTCGCGGTTCAGTGGTGCGGTGTCAAAGTCCGCGCGAACAGAGCTTCGAGTTCGTCGTAGTGGTGCTCGGCCGCTGCGTGGTGATAGTCCGCGGTGTCGGCCATGGTGTATCCGTGTGCTGCGCCGGGATAGACGGTCGCGTGATGTGTGACACCGCTGGAGATCAGCGCATGTTCGAACTGCGCGACGGCGGTCGCGGGCAGCGACCGGTCGTTGTCGGCGTGGATCGCGAGCACAAAAGCGTCGATGCCGGCCATGTGCAGGTGTGGGCTCGATGAGTCTTCGGTCACCAGCCGACCGGTGTGGAACATGCCGACGGCCGCGACCTGCTCCGGCCGGGTACGCGCGGCGAGCAGGGCCAGCCTGCCGCCCATGCAGTAGCCCGTGACGCCGATGTGTGAACCCGACACGTCCGGCAGCGCGGCGAGCGCGTCGAGGTAGCGGGTGAGGTCCGGTATCACGACGTCATCGGTCAGCGTCCGCACCCGCCCCATCGCCACCTTCATGAAGGCGGCCCGGTCCTCGGGGAGGAGAAGGTCGTAGGCGGGGGCCACTTCCTCGGCGGTGCCGTTGCGGTAGAACACGTTGGGCGCCAGCACGACGTACCCCCAGGACGCTATTCGGTCGGCCATGGCCCGGGTGTGCGGACGTAACCCGATCGCGTCGGTCAGGAACAACACCCCGGGGTGTGGGCCGTCGTCGTCCGGGCGGGCGACGTAGGCCTCGGCATCCCCGTCGGCGGCGGCGATCACGATGTTCTCACCGGGCATTGCGTGGTCCTCTCGTCGATCTCGGGCGGTGGTGTCGTGCGTGGTTCACAGATCTCCGGGCAGCTTGTCGTGGCGGATTCCGCGCCAACTCGGATGTCGGAGGTGCCCCGTGCTGGTCCAGTCCATGAACCGAACCTCGCCGACGATCTTGGGCAGCACCCAGATTGCGGTCGACGCGACGGGACGGTCGAGCTTGTCCAGGAACGGCGAACGGGAGATCTGCAGCGGCTCGAGTTCGGCCGCGAGTGAACTCAACGCGGCGTCGGTGAAACCGGTACCCACCCGCCCGACGTACCGAAGTCCGGTCTCCTCGGGCAGTCCCAGGAGGAGCGATCCGATGGTGTTCGCGCGCGAACCGCGTCCCGGTCGCCAGCCGCCGACGACGACCTCGATGTCGCTCCAGTTCTTGTGTTTGAGCCACGACGTGGATCGTCGTCCCTGTTGGTAGATCGACGATCGACGTTTGGCGACAACGCCTTCCATGTTGTGTTCGCGGCTGTACTCGGCCGCCGCCCGGCCCGGGCCCGGCAACAGGGCGGGAATCTCGACGTGGGTCGAACGGCGGAAGGCGGGCGCCAGTTCGTCGAGCAGTTCGCGGCGTTGCTCCCACGTGCGACGCAGGAGCGACGAACCGTTGAGGTAGAGGATGTCGAACAGGTACAGCTTGAGTGTCAGGGGTTCGTCTGTGTTGTTGCGAGAGGTGAGCAGCGTGAAGTTGGTGCGGCCGGTCGAGTCGAGGGCCACCACCTCGCCGTCGAGGACCACGTCGAGTAGGCCGAGATCGTCGGTGACGGATGCGAGTTCGGGGAAGTCGCGGGTCATGTCGATGCCTGAGCGCGACGTCAGTTTCAGCTCACCATTGATGTAGCGCAACAGGATTCGATATCCGTCCCATTTCCCCTCGAACGCCCAGTCGCCGGACAGGCCGTCGATCGACTCGTCGGTGGCCAGCATCGGACGTGGATCGGTGAGGCTGTCCGGCACGATCGGGCGGGGTTCGTCGCTCATCAGATGGGCGAGCCAGTTCTTGTCGCCGGTCTTGATCAGCGCGTAGCGGCCCTGCACCCGCTCGCCGTCGAGGCGGACGATGATCTCCTTGTCGCGCCACTTCTCGGTGGTGAATGTTCCTTTGTCCCAAATAGATACGTGGCCGCCACCATATTCACCCGAAGGGATGTCGCCCTCGAAGTCGGCGTAGTCCATCGGGTGGTCCTCGGTCTGCACGGCCAGCCGGTTCTGGTCGGGATCGGTCGGCAGATTCTTCGGCACCGCCCACGACACCAGCACGCCGTCGTGTTCGAGGCGGAAGTCGTAGTGCAGACGGCGTGCGTGGTGTTCCTGGATGACGAAGATCGGACCGGGTGGTCGGGACTCGTCGACGGTGTCTTCCGCACGGCTGCGGTGGTTCTCGTCGCCGAACGGCTCGGGAGTCTTGGCCGCGTTGCGCTTTCGCTTGTACTCGCGGAGGTTGACGACCTGTGTGTCGGTAGCTGGTGGAGTGATCTCGACACGACGCCTCGCCCCAGGGGGCTCGGTGTCGGCTCCGCCGGATCGAGCCGACCCCGAGCGGAGCGAGGCGTCGTGTCGAGATCGATCAGCGGGTGGGGGCTCGGTGTCGGCTCCGCCGGATCGAGCCGACCCCGAGCGGAGCGAGGCGTCGTGTCGAGATCGATCAGCGGGACGTGGCTCCGCATAGTCGTCGTCGAGATCGCCGAGCAGGTCGCCGTCGGATTCGATGCGGTCGAGGACGTCGGTATAGAGCAGTTGCGCGAGGTCGGGATCCTCGAGTTCGTCCCACGTCCGCGGGGCGGCGACCCAGGGTTGTGCGCGCCCGCGCAGCGAGTACGGCGACAGCGTGGTCTTGGAGCCGCTGTTCTGACTCCAGTCGATGAATATGCGTTGTTCGCGTTGGGTTTTCGCCATCGTCGCGGTGACGCGCTCGGGGTGCTCGCGGGCCAGTCGGGTGGCGATCTCCTTGGCCAGCGTGCGCGCCGCGTCCGGCGACACCGGCCGCGGGAGCCGTGCGTAGACGTGAATGCCCTTGCCGCCGCTGGTGACCGGGTAGGTAGACATGCCTGCGTCGGCGAGGAGGTCGCGGATCTCGCGGGCGACCTGGGCGCAGTCGCTCAGCGCAACGTCGGGCCCGGGGTCGAGGTCGAGGACCATGCGGTTGGCCTTGGGGCCGTCGGGCCCGATCGGAAGACGCCACTGATGAGCGTGCAGTTCCAGCGCCGCCATCTGCGCCAGCCATACGAGTGTTGCGCGCGAGTCGGCGACCGCGTAGGTGATCACCCGTTCGCTGTGCTCGATGCCGTACCGGGTGATCCAGTCGGGTGCGCTCTCTGGCAGGTCCTTTTCGAAGAAGGGCGTCGACTCCACGCCGCCCGGCCACCGCTTGCGGGTGATCAGCCGCCCGGCGAGGTGGGGCAGCATGACGTCGGCGATCCGCGAGTAGTAGTCGATGACCTCGAACTTCCGCGTGCCCGTAGCCGGATACAGCACCTTGGTGAGGTTGGTGATGGAAATCCGGTGGCCGTCGACGTCGAGATGGGTTCCGCCGGTCGCCATGCATCCATTGTCCACTGCGGCGCGGCCGGTGACGTCATCTCCAGGGTCATCGCTGCCGCGATGGCGTCTCAGGTGGCACAATGGCCCCATGCGCTCGATCTGGAAGGGCGATCTGAGCTTTGGCCTGGTGAACGTTCCGGTCAAGGTGTACTCGGCGACGGAAAGCCACGACCGCAAGTCGTTCCAGGTGGATTCGAAGGACGGAACCCGAATCCGCTATCGGCGCGTGCGGGAGGGCACCGACACCGAGGTCGACTACGGCGACATCGCCAACGCCTACGAGGCCGACTCCGGCGAGACCGTGATCCTCACCAAAGACGACCTCGCGACGCTGCCGGTACAGAAGAGCCCGGAGATCTCGATTCTCGAATTCGTGCCGGTTGACCAGGTCGATCCCATCTATTTCGACAAGCCCTACTACCTGGAGCCGTCGTCGAAATCACCGAAGGCCTACGCGTTGCTGGCCAAGGCGCTCGAGGAAACCGAGCGACTCGCGATCACGTCGTTCACCTTGCGCAACCGCACCCGGATGGCAGCGCTGCGCGTCGTCGACGGCGTGATGACACTGCAGACCCTGCTGTGGCCCGACGAGGTTCGCAAGCCCGATTTCGGCTTCCTCGACGACGACATCACGATCCACGACCAAGAGCTGAAGATGGCGTCGTCGCTGATCGAGACGATGGCCAAGGATTACGATCCGGGTGAATTCGAGGACACCTACCAGGTGGAACTGTCCAAACTCATCGAGGCCAAGGCCGACGGATCCGAGGCATTCCCCGAGACCGAAGCAGAGGACACCGTCGACGAGGACTCCGAGGTGGCCGATCTGCTGGCGGCGCTGCGCGCGTCGGTGAAGGACCGCGGGCCCGAGGACTCGGCGGACGACAAGGCCCCGGCAAAGAAGGCTCCGGCCAAGAAGGCGGCCGCGAAGAAGGCGCCTGCCAAGAAGGCCGCTGCCAAGAAGGCGCCCGCCAAGAAGGCCGCGGCGAAGAAGGCTCCGCGCAAGGCGAGCTGAGTAAAACCGCTGGCAGCGGCGGGCTGCGATCGGGCATCCTCGAAGGATGACCACCGCCGAGCGCCGATTGCCGCGTGCACTGATGCCGTTTGCACGGCGTCAGTACCGGCTGCTCTTGAGCGGTCTGGTGCTCGCGATGTTCGCCGACGGTGTGTGGACGATCGCGGTGGTGTGGCAGGTCATCGAGTTGGGCGGCGGACCCGCTCAGGTGTCGCTGGCCACCGGCGCATCGGCGGTCGGGATGCTCGTGTCCACATTGGCCGGAGGCGTTCTCGCCGATCGGGTTTCGCAGCGAGTCATCATGATCGGTCTCGAGACGGTCAAGATGATCGTCTTCGGCCTGATCGGGTTGGCGTCGATTCTGGGTGTGCTGTCGCTGTGGCATGTGGTGGCGGCCGCGATCCTCGGTGGCGTCACGATCGGCATGTACTACCCGGCGTACTCGGCGTTGCTTCCCAGCATCGTAGAGCCGTCGGAGTTGCAGGCTGCCAATGGAATTGAAGGGTTTCTGCGTCCGGTGGTGTTCCAGGCGGTCGGGCCGATGATCGCCGGTGCGGTCATCGCCGCCGCGGCGCCCGGTCCGGCGGTGGTACTGGCCGCTGCCGGTTCCATCGTGTCGGCGCTCTTCTACGTCCGCATGGATCCGGTGGCGCTGCGCCGGTCGGATTCCGATGGGGGTGAGCCGCTTCGCGGGAATCCGATTCGCACCGCGGTGACCGATGTCGCGGAGGGGTTCGCTTACCTCTGGCGCACGCCGTGGTTGTGGGCGACGCTGTTCTTCGCGTGCGTGCTGGTCTTGGCGACGATGGGGCCGATCGAGGTGCTCGTTCCGTTCGCTCTGCAGGAGCGCGTGCACGGCGGGGCGTCGGATCACGCGCTGGTGCTGGCCGGCTTCGGCGCGGGTGCTGCCTCTGCATCGCTCGTCTTTGCCTCGATCCGCATGCCCCGGCGATATCTGACGGTCATGTTCTCGATCTGGGGATTCTCCAGCGTGCCGTTGGTGCTGATGGGTCTCGCGGATGCGACGTGGATGTTCGTCCTCGCCGGCTTCGCGATGGGCGTTCTGTTCGACGGCCCGATGGTGCTGTGGGGCACTCTGCTCCAGCGTCGCGTGCCGCCCGCGCTTCTCGGCCGCGTGGCGAGCCTGGACTTCTTCGTCTCGATTGCGCTGATGCCGGTCTCGATGGCGATCGCCGCGCCGCTCAGCCATTACCTCGGACTGACGACGACGTTCATCCTCGCCGGCCTGCTGCCGGTGCCCGTGGCTCTCGCCTTCTATCTGGCGGCCCGACTCTGGCGGGACGAGGTGGCGCATCCGATCACCGACGTGGTGACCGTTGCCGCGGATCCTGTGCCGCCGGTCGTCGAGCGGCCACTAGGGCTCTTCAGTTCAACTAATGATTCGTGAGAAAGATTCGTTGGACTGTATATCGCGCTGCTCTTAGCGTGGAGAGTCGTGACCACCTTCCTGACTCCGGCGCTTGCCGGCCTGCTGACCGGCGCCGGTCTGATCATCGCGATCGGACCGCAGAACATCTTCTTGCTCCAGCAGGGGGTACGACGTTCGCATACCGCCGCCGTCGTGGCGGTGTGCGCACTCTCCGACGTGATTCTGATCGTGGCCGGTGTCGCGGGATTGGGTGCGCTCGTGGCGGCGCATCCCGGGGTGGTTACCTTCGCCAAGCTCGCCGGCGGCGCATACATCGTCGTGCTCGGACTGCTTGCAGCGAAGCGATGCCTACGTAGCGACGAGGCAATCGCCATCAACGACGGAGAAGCGGGGACGACGAGCCGTTGGGCCGCGATTGCCACCGCGTTGGCGCTCACCTGGCTGAACCCACACGTCTATCTCGACACCGTGCTCACCATGGGAGCCATCGCGTCGAGTCACGGAAATGGCAAGTGGGCGTTCGCAATCGGTGCCTGCGCGGCAAGCTTCCTGTGGTTCCCCGCGCTCGGGCACGGCGCGGGCCGGTTGTCGCGGGTGTTCTCCAAGCCACGCTCGTGGAAGATCCTCGACGGCGTGGTCGCGGTGGTCATGCTGATCATGGGCGGGTTGTTGATCGCGTCGGTGTGAAGCGGGCGGCGACTGCCTCGAGAACATCAACCGACGCGCGATAGGGCTCCTCGTCCCGCGGCCAGTGCACCACGACGTCGGTGAAGCCGAGTTCATCTGCGCGGCCGACCATCTCGTCGAACAGGCCGATGCTTTCCAGCGAATTCCACGGGGAGGAGTCCAGGCTCAGGTAGGCGTCGAAGTCTCCTGCGTCGCCGATGTCCGCACGGGCTTCCTGTAGGACGTCGCAACCGCGTGCGATGTCCTCGAACCACTCGTCGAGGGTGTCCGCGCCACGGCCGGTGGTCACCCAGCCGTCGCCGTGCCGGGCGGCGAAACGGATTGAGCGAGGACCGTTGCCGGCGATGAGTAGCGGTACCCGGTCGCGGACGGACCCGCCGACCAGTCGCATGTCCACGGTGCGGTAGTACTCGCCGTCGACCGTCACGTGGTCGTCGCGCAGCGTCGCGTCGAGCACGCCGACAAACTCCTGAAACCTGTCCACTCGCCGGCCGATCGACAACTCCGGCTGACCGAGGATGTGATCGTCGGGAGTTCCGCCGACCCCGAGTCCGACGAGGAGTCGGTCGTCGGAGATGTCGCGCAGGGTTTGCACCTCACGCGAAAACGCTGCCGGGTGACGGAAATTCGGCGAGGTGACGAAGGTACCGAGCTTGATGGACGTGGTCACGGAGGCCGCCGCGGCAAGCGTCGGCATGCACGAGAACCACTGTGCCTCAGGGAGTCCGCCCCACACCAGGTGGTCGTAGGTCCAGGCGTGGTCGAAGCCCATCTCCTCGGCCGCCGACCAGAGCGACCGCGACCGGGCCCACGGTTGGTCGGGGAGAATGCAGATGCCGTGGCGCACAGTCGATCACGCCGGAGTGGGTGCCGGCTTGCGTTCGTCCGTGGGGTCGGTGGAGTCCTCGATCGGGATCTCGCGGATGGCGGTGCCCTCCACGTCCACGTTGGGCAGGATCTTGTCCAGCCATCGTGGCAGCTTCCAGGCGGCGTCGCCCATCAGGGCGGTCACCGCCGGGACCACCATCATCCGAATCACGAAGGCGTCGAAGAAGACCGCGGCCGCAAGCGCGAATCCCATCATCTTGGCGATGGTGTCCGGGGCGAGCATGAACGCGGCGAACACGGAGATCATGATCAGTGCGGCGGAGGTGACCACACGCGCACCGTGCTGGTAGCCGATGATGACCGAGTCCTTGGCCGACACCCCGTGGACGTACTCCTCGCGCATTCGGGTCACCAAGAAGACCTGGTAATCCATTGCGAGGCCGAAGACAACACCGATGAGGAAGATCGGCAGGAACGAGATCACCGGTTTGGTGTGATCGATCAGGCCGAAGTAGCCCTCCTGGAAGATCAGTACCGTTGCCCCGAACGTCGCGCAGACGGAGAACAGGAAGCCGATGGTCGCGGTGAGCGGCACCAGGATCGAACGGAACACCACCATCAGGATGATGAACGCGAGTCCGACGACGAGAAGCAGGAACGGGATCAACGCCGAACTGAGCTTGTCGGAGATGTCGGACAGAATCGCGGTCTGTCCGCCGACATTCACCGTGGCGCCGTTCGGGGCGTCCTTGGCGTAGTCGCGCAGCTGGTCCATCAGCGTGTGCGTCTCGGGTCCCGACGGTGACTTCTCGGGTGTCACCGTGATGAGCGCAGCGGTTGCGCCCTCCTGCGAATTGGCGGGATTGGGCCCGTTGCCCACCCAGGTGATCTGGCTCGGGTTGGCTACGTTGTCGAGCGTCTTGGCATGGGCGACAACGGCATCGGCGGCCGGTGCGACATTGCCGCCGTCGGCGTCGGTGACGACGACGAACAGTTCGCCGTTCACGCCCTCACCGAAGCCGCGTTGCAGCAGTGCGGTGGCCGAGTATTCGGCGTCGGACGTGGTGTCCATGCCGAGCTCGAGACGGGTCATCGGACCGGCCGCGACCGCGAGCAACACGAGGCCGATGATCGCGACGGGCAGCGGGTAGCGCGTGATGAACCGGCCGACGCGCAGGCCGTTCGACGGCTGGTCGTCGGGCTCGTCGCCGTGCCGGATACCCGGGATGCGCGGCTTGAAGGCGAACCGCCCGAACGCGCCGAGCAGCGCCGGGATCAGGGTGATGGCGCCCAGGACTGCGATGAGCACCGCGAACGACGCGGCGATACCCATCTGGGTGATGAACGGGATACCCACGACGCTCAGTGCGGCGACCGCGACCATGACGGTGAGACCGGCGAAGACCACGGCCGACCCGGCCGTGCCCACGGCGCGTCCCGCAGCTGCCTCACGGGTGCCACCGAGGTTCAACTCCGACCGGTAGCGGGACACGATGAACAGCGCGTAGTCGATCGATACGGCGATGCCGAGCATCGTGATGATGGCGGTGGCGCTTTGCTGCACGTCCATGAACTTTGCGCTCAGGGTGACCAGCAGCATCGTCAGGCCGACCCCGACGATGCCGGTGATGATCGGGATGAACGCCGCCACGAGTGCTCCGAACGCGACGATCATCACGACGAAGGCGATGGCGAAACCGAGCAGCTCGGCAGCACCGCCTTGTTCCTGCACCTGCATGAGCGCGCCGGTGCCCTCGACCTGGAGTCCGTTGCCGCTGGATTCGGCGAGGATGTCCTTGAACTGCTCCATGTCGTCGACGGTGAGATCCTCACGCGGGATGTCCTGCTGGATCTTGATGAGGCCGACCTTGCCGTTGTCGCCGATGAAGAGCGACGCCAGCTTCGGATTCGCGGCCGCCGCGGCGACCGGATTGACGGTCTGCTCGGGCATGACGACGTGCGGGAGCGCTCGCAGCTTGCCGACCAGCGCGTAGATCTGGGCTTCGTGGTTCGCGAGACCGTCGTCGGCCGCGATCACCACCGTCGTCGGGGACTTGAGCAGCTGATCGTTGAAGGCCGGGAAGTCGGTCTTCATCACCGACATCGCACGGTCGGAGTCGGTGTTGGGGAGTTCGAAGTCGGTGGCGAACTTGGGTGCCGCGGCGGCGGTGATCGCACCGACCGAGAACAACGCCACCAGCCAGGCGGCGATGAACCACCACTTCTTGCGGAATGCGAATCGACCGAGTCGATAGAGCGCGAGTGCCACGTTCCCTCCCGAGGTTCGTTGTAAGCCAGCCTATCGATATCCGCGGAACACCATCGGATCGGTAGGGTGACGCCATGGCCGGTCTGGGACGTGTGCGACAGAACGAGATCTACACCGCCGGAATCCACCGCCGAAAGCCGCGCGTACCCACCGACTTCGCCGAACTCGAGCGTCGTGCCCGTCGGGCCATGTCCGACCGGGCGTGGGCCTACATCGCCGGCGGCGCCGGTGAAGGACGCACGATGGACGCCAACCGGGCGGCACTCGAGAAGTGGGCGATCGTGCCGCGCGTCCTGCGCGACGTCTCCGAACGAACGTTGGAGATCGAGTTGTTCGGGCAGAAGCTGCCCGCGCCCGTCCTCTTCGCGCCGGTGGGTGCCGGGTCACTGGCCGCGCCCGACGCGGATGTGCACATCGGTCACGCAGCCGCGGAAATCGGTGTGCCCTATATCTTTTCGAACCAGGGCAGTGCGTCGATGGAGCGGGTGGCGCGCCAGATGGAGGCCGTCGCGCCAGGCGCCCCGCGGTGGTTCCAGCTCTACTGGTCCACCGACGACGACCTCGTCGACAGTCTGCTGTCGAGGGCCGAGGCGATGGGCGCGGCAGCCGTCGTCGTAACACTGGACACCACGATGCTCGGCTGGCGGCCACAGGACCTCAATCTGGGTTCGCTGCCCTTCGCGCGCGGTGAGGGCATCGCGCAATACACGTCCGATCCCCGGTTCGCCGAGATCGTCGCCGAACGGGTCGCGTCCACCGATGATGCCGAACGCCCCGAGGTGAGCCTGGGAGCCATCGCGACATTGTTCTCCATCGCCCGCAACACTCCAGGAAAGCTGCTGGCAAATCTTCGCGCTCCGGAGCCGAGGGTCGGGGTGCAGACCTTCCTCGACATCTATTCACGGCCGTCGCTGAACTGGGCCGACGTCGAGGGACTGCGCGACCGCACGTCGCTGCCGATCCTGCTGAAGGGTGTTCTGCATCCCGACGACGCCCGACGCGCCGTCGACGTCGGGGTCGACGGGATCGTCGTGTCGAACCATGGTGGGCGGCAGGTCGACGGTGCGATCAGCTCCATCGATGCGCTCGACGCGATCGCCCCGGTGGTCGACGGTCGGATCAAGGTGCTGATCGACTCGGGAATCTATACGGGCGCAGACGTATTCAAAGCACTCGCGTTGGGTGCCGATGCCGCGTGCATCGGTCGTCCGCACATGTACGGGCTGGCGATCGCCGGAGCCGACGGGGCTCGCGACGTGGTCGCCGACATCATCGCCGAACTCGATCTCACGCTCGGACTTTCCGGCCACACGAGCGTCGCCGACCTTGATCGGGACGCGTTGCGTCGGTTGTAGCTACCCGCGAATCAGACCAGCGGACGACCCGTGCGGATTCGCCAGCGGACGTCGGCGAGCAGGATGTTGTAGGGGAATGCGCGCAGGCGGCGCGGTGCGCGGGTGATGATCGCGCGGACCACCGCGTTGTGGGCGTTGAAGATCAGCTTCTGCCACGGCGCCATCCGCACACCCATCTTGTCGCGGAACTCGACGGGCAGGAAGCCGAGGGTCATGATCTCGGTCCACCAGCCGAACAGGCCGGAGACCACCGGGCCGGCGAACTCGGCGCGCGCGATCGAGAGCAGAAGGTCGCGGATCGTCTCGTCGATCTCCAGTTCGGCGACCGTGGTCTGCCAGTACTCCTCGAAGTCGGCGCGGGTGGCCGGCCACATCTCGCGGGGCACCTGCAGCGTCGTGCCCATGACGGCGCCGGCCTGATACTCGGCGTCGGTGACCTCGGTGCGGCCGCCGTAGATGCGCAGGACGTCCTCGGTGCCCTTGTACAGGCAGGCGGCGACCCAGAGCTGCAGCTTCGGGTCGAAGGCGTTGTACTTCACCGGGCTGTCGGGGGTGGAGCGCACCTTCGCGTGCGCCTTGCCGACGGCCTTGCGGTAGGCCTTGCGGTCCTCCGGGCTGCCCATGGCCGCCACCGCGAGGTAGCTGAGGGTGGTGCGGGTGCGCTTGACGGGGTGCTTGAACAGGTTGCCGCTGTCGACCTTGGACTCGGCGACGCCGTACCCGACCGCCGGCACGGCGAGCTGCATGATGACGTTGGCCGGGCCGGCCAGGACGCCCGCACCGATCATGTCGAGTTCGGTGGGGAGTGCATCGAGCTCGGCGCGGCTCATCCGCGCGGCCGGCGGAATGTACTCGGTGTCGGGCTTCTCGGCGGCGAAAGCATCGGGAATCGCGTCTGCACTGGTGGGCAGGATGGTCATCGGCGCACTCGTGTCGTCCAGCGACAGTGCGGCGTTTCCGCTGCTGATGGGCTGCGTTGTCATGAGGTACCCCCTTGAGACGAAATTCTGAAAACGTCTGTTTCCTGTTTATTACAACGCCTAAGTTACTGGCGTGTCAATATGGACTTATGGCCTATAAATCCTCTGCATCGTCGAGCCGGGCGGCCAGTGGCGCGGAGCAGGGCGGCACTCTTCGTGCGTATGGCGGCGAAGGCGGTGACACCCGGGTCGCTCGGCGTCGTTCCGCATTGGTCGACGCATGCCTCGACCTGCTCGGCGACGACGAACCTTCGCCGGTCACCGTGCGTGGCGTCTGTCGGCGTGCGGGCCTCACCGCTCGCTATTTCTACGAGAGCTTCGAATCGGTCGACGAGTTGGTCGCCGTGCTCTACGACGAGGTCATCGCCGACATCGCCGACGCGGGTTTGCGGGCGTTCGAGGATGGCGCCGACGTGGTGTCCAAGGTGCGCGGTGGCGTTGCTGCGATGGTCGACATCATCGACGCCGATCGTCGTAAAGGCCGGCTGATGTTCTCGCAATCACTGCTGAGTCCGGTGATCGCCGCCAAGCGGATGGAATCGACGGCGCTGTTTGCCGGTCTCACGCTGCAGAGCGCGTCAGGCGTCATCGACCTCGACAGCGTGCTCGGTCCGGGTGCCGCGTTCGGGGTGGCGCATTACCAGGTCGGCGGGCTGAGTCGACTGCTCGCGGCCTGGGTCGAGGGTGACGTGGGCATGACCCGTGACGAGATCGTCAAGTTGAGCGTCGCACTGCTGCTCTCACCCGCCGAGCTGTTCGGCGCGGGCGATCTGATCCATCCTCCGGTGAATGGCGGTGGCACCACGCCCAGCGCGTGAGGCTATGTTGGTAGCCATGACAGGCCGGGCCGGGGAGGCGGACGTGCAGCAAGCGGAGCCCGAGTCTTCGCTCGCATCGGTGTCTCCGGGAGAAGCCGGTGCGACCGGTCACTGGCGTGACTACGGCGAGGCCGAGCTACCGGTTCCGTTGGCAGCGGCGCTGGCCGCATTCGCCGAGCACGGCTATCACGGGACGTCGGTACGTGAGATCGCCGCGCGGGCCAACCTGTCGGTGCCCGGCCTCTATCACCACTACCCGTCCAAGCAGTCGTTGCTGCAGGGCCTGCTCGAGCGGACGATGACCGATCTGTTGGCGCGGTCCGAACTCGCCATCGCCGAGGCCGGACCCGAGCCCGTCAAGCAGTTCGACGCGGTGGTCGAATCGCTCTTGCGGTTCCACATGTACCGACGTGAGCAGGCCTTCGTCGGGTCGACCGAGATCCGCAGCCTCGACGACAGCTATCGCGACACCTACATCGGGCATCGGGACCGGCAGCAGCGGATGGTCGACGAGATCGTCTTCGCCGGTGTCGCCGCGGGCGATTTCGCGACGAAGTACCCCAAAGACGCCAGTCGTGCCGTGACCACCATGTGTGTCGGGGTGTCGACATGGTTCAAGCTCGACGGCGATCTGGGCGCCGACGAACTGATCGCCCGCAACCTGGAACTCGCCCGCCAAACGGTCGGGTATCACGCGCCTGCCGATTCCTGAAGCTTCTCCGCACTTGACCCGGACCGCCTGGGCTGGCATCGTATGGCATGCCGAACGATCGCTCGGTCGGCATGCTGTCACTGAATGCGCGAGGAGAGACGATGCCCATAGACCTGCGTCACGATTCCGAGATCGACGATCTCGTCGAGAAGACCCGACGCTTTGTCCGTGAGTACGTCCTGCCGATCGAGAACGAGGCGGCCGGCGACATCACCGCAGCGGGCGGCGACGACCTCCGTCGGGAGATGAACGCCAAGGCCAAGGCGGAAGGCATCTTCGCGCCGCACGCGCCGGTCGAGTTCGGTGGCCTCGGCCTCGACATGCGCGACCGCGCGCCCGTCTTCGAGGCGGCCGGCTACTCGACCTTCGGTCCGGTCGCGCTGCACATCGGCGCACCCGACGAAGGCAACGTGCACATGCTCGCGCACATCGCCAGCGAGGAGCAGCGGCAGAAGTACCTGGGGCCGCTGGCCACCGGCGAGGTCCGGTCGGCCTTCGCGATGACCGAACCGTCGCCGGGTGCCGGTGCCGACCCGAATGCGTTGCGCACCAAGGCAGTCAAGGTCGACGGTGGTTGGAAGATCAACGGTGAGAAGCGATTCATCACCGGTGCCGAGGGCGCAGGCTTCTACATCATCATGGCGCGCACCGCAGGCGAACCCGGCGACCGTGGCGGCGCCACCATGTTCTTGGCCCCCGGCAACACCGAGGGCATCACGGTCAAGCGCCACATCCACACCACCGACAAGTCGATGATCGGCGGGCACTGCGAGGTCGACTTCGTGGATGTCTTTGTGCCCGACGAGGACATCCTCGGTGAGGTCGACGAAGGCTATCGCTACGCGCAGGTGCGGCTGGGGCCGGCGCGCATGACCCACGTCATGCGCTGGCTCGGAGCGGCCACCCGCTGCCACGACGTCGCGCTCGACTACGTCGCGCAGCGTGAGGGATTCGGCGGCAAGCTCGGCGATCTCGGCATGATCCAGCAGATGGTCGCCGACAACGAGATCGACCTCGCCGCGACACGTGCGTTGCTGCTCAAGGCATGTCACGAACTCGATCTGGGCAACCACGCGTCGAACGAGACCTCGATCGCCAAGACCTTTGCCGCCGAGGCGTATTCGCGCATCGCGGATCGCAGCATCCAGATGTGCGGCGGGCTCGGCGTCTCCGAGGATCTGCCCCTGGCGCGGCTGCAGCAGGAGCTGCGTCCGTTCCGTATCTACGACGGTCCGTCCGAGGTGCACCGCTGGGCCATCGCCCGACGCGCGGTCGGGCGTGCACGCAAGGCTTTGCAGGCGGCCGCACAGTGACGGCCGTGGAGTCCGCGCTCGACGCGGATCGGTTGCGGCAGTTCCTGATCGACTCCGACGTCGCGGTGCAGGGTGAGCTGCAGGTCGACCTGATCTCCGGCGGGAAGTCGAATCTGACCTACGCGGTGACCGACGGGGTGTCGCGGTGGGTGGTGCGGAGGCCGCCGACCGGTGGGCTCACGCCGTCGGCTCATGACATGGGACGCGAGTGGGCGGTCACCTCGGCGTTGCAGGACACCGCGGTTCCGGTCGCGACAACGGTGGCCTTCGACTCGGATGGCTCCGCGATCGGTGCGCCGTGCACGATCGTCGGGTTCATCGACGGTCGCGTGGTGCGTACCGCGGCAGACCTCGAGGCGTACTCCGATGCCGACGTGGTCACCAACATCGATGCGCTGGTGCGCACGCTGGCCGACTTGCACGCCGTGGACTACCGCGCCGTGGGGCTCGGCGAGTTCGGCCGCCCAGCCGGATTCGCGGCCCGGCAGGTCAAGTTGTGGGCACGCCAGTGGGGACACGTGCACACCCGCGAGTTGCCCGACGTCGACAAGCTCGTCGCGGCATTGTCCGAACGGGTGCCGTCTGAGTCCCGGGAAACCGTGGTACACGGCGACTTTCGCGTGGACAACACGATCATCGCAGCCGACGATCCGGGACGCATCGAGGCCGTGGTGGACTGGGAGATGTCGACGCTGGGCGACCCCATCACCGACGTCGCCCTGATGTGCGTCTATCGCCAGCCCATCTTCGACACGGTGCTCGGATTCGAGGCGGCCTGGACCAGCGACCGCTACCCGTCGGCCGACGAGATCGCGCAGAAGTATGCGACTTTCGCCGGTGTGGACCTCGGTGACTGGGACTTCTATCTCGGCCTGGCGAACCTGAAGCTCGGCGTGATCGCCGAGGGCATCACCCACCGCGCTCTCGCCGGCGCATCGTCGGGCGACGGTGCGGAGAACGCCGCCGAGGCCACCGCGGAGTTCATCGCAGCGGGAATCAAACACGTCAGCACGTCGGCATAGAACGAAAGTCATAGGGGGACCAGGAAAATGGCTGATTCAGACCACAAGGTTGCGCTGGTCACCGGCGCGTCGCGCGGCATCGGCGCCGCCATCGCCGAGAGGTTTGCCGCCGACGGTTGGGATCTCACCATCAGCTCGCGCGGCCGGGAGGCCCTGGAGAAGCGGGCGGCAGAATTGCGCGAGCACGGTGCAGGTCGCATCGAGGTGATCCCGGCCGACATGACCGATCCGGAAGCCGTTGAGGCGCTCGCCACTTCGCATGCGGCAGCGTTCGGCCGATGCGATGCGCTGATCATCAACGCCGGGATGGGGCAGAAGGGTGCCGTCGCCGACCTGCCCGTGCGTCGCTTTGATCGTCTGTATCAGGTGAACGTGCGGGCGCCGTACATCTTGCTGCAGTCGCTGTTGCCGACGCTGCGAACCACCGCTGAAGCTGCCGGGGCGGCGAAAGTCATTGCCGTGGCGTCGATCACGGGCGTGTATCCGGAGCCGGAGCTGTCGGCGTACGGCGCCACCAAGGCCGCACTGATCTCCCTGTGTGAGACCTTCAATCTCGAGGAGTCCGAGCGCGGAGTGAGCGCCACGACGATCGCGCCCGGCTACGTCGACACCGACATGTCCGACTGGCTCAAGGACACCATCCCCGGCGATGAGATGATCACCGTCGGCGACGTCGCGACCATCGCCCACTCGGTCACGCAATTGTCCCGATATGCGGTGCTGCCCAACGTTGTTCTCACCCGGCCGGGAAGCAATCTGCATCGCGCCTGAACCGCGCCGCCACGTTCAGCGGAACGTCGACACCCCACCCTCGCGGTCGGCGAGGTGGCCGTGCTCGTTGAACGACACCAACGACACCCCGCTGCGACCGACGATCAGCTTGGTGATGGAGGCATTCACCATGGTGCGCGCCATCGCGGGCCAACGTTGCGCGGGGATGTCCCACAGTTGGGCGATCCACTGGGTGATCGAACCGGCCGACGACACGACCAGCACGGTCTGACCCGAACCGGCGAGTTCGGCAGCGCGAGCCGCGGCGTCGCTGATGCGACCGGAGAAATGCGCGTATGTCTCGTCCGGGCCGTCGGTCTCGTCGGCGGAAATCCAGTGTGCAAGGCCGGCGTCGAGCTGGCGCTGATAGCTCCGACCGTCACGGAACAGTTCGGCGCTCGCTGACCCCACCAGGGCGGGCAGCTCGTACTCGTTCCAGTCGGCGTCCACGGTGGGCGTTGGTGGGTTGTCGAAGGCCGCGAGCACACCGGCGAGCGTCTGCTGTTGCCGCGGGAGGTCTCCGCTGATGGCCGCGGTGATGGCCTCGACCTGACCGGCGAGCGCGGCGCCGGTGAGTTTGGCCTGCATGTCGCCGACGCGAGTAAGACCGCCGGGCCCGTTCGACACGTCAGTGCTCGCGTCGTCGATGCCGTATGCCAGCGCATTCGCCTGACCGTGCCGAACCAGATAGATCACACCCATACCTGCACCCTATGCGGCGCCGATGAATTCTCGGTGCCGGGCGGGTCTGCCCTTGTGGGGCGCCCCGAACCCGGACTTCCCATCGCGCTCCGCCCAGGAGACCCGCTGTGCCACCGATGATGTTCGTGAACCTTCCCGTCGCCGACCCGGCGCGGTCAAGGATCTTCTTCGAGAAGCTGGGGTTCCGGTTCGACGCGGTGTTCTGCGACCAGGGCACTCTGTGCATGATCGTCAACGACGCGACCATGGTGATGCTGCACGAGCGGGGTCGGTTCGCCGGCTATGCCGCCGGGCGGGTGGCCGATCCGACGACCGGTCGCGAGGCGCTGCTGGCGATCTCCGCCGATTCACGCAGCGAGGTCGACCGGTTCGCCGACGCCGCCCTCGCCGGTGGAGGATCGTTCTTGCGCGACGCCGACGACCTCGGCTTCATGTACTGCCGCAGCTTCTGCGATCCCGACGGTCACGCCTGGGAAATCGTGTTCATGGATCCGGCGTCGATCCCGCAGAACCCGGATTCGTAGCAATAGTGCGTGCCCAGCACACACTATTGCTACGAAATCAGTGCCAGGGGCTGGGCGCGGTCCGGGCCGGTGCGTCGTACGGTGCGGCCGGGAGGCCGAACCGCGCGAAGTCCTCTTCCATCGTGTCGCTGAAGAAGGCCACGACGTAGGAGACCTTCCCCGACTCGTCCAACTCGAGTACATGCAACTGGAAGGGGCGGTGGACGCCGTCCGGTTCGCGCATGTACAGCCCGAATGCGGGTTGGCTGTTGGCGACGGTCGGCAGCAGGATCTGATCGCCGGGCCCCTCGGCGGGACAGTTGCCGCGGATGAGGATGCCGATCGCCTCTGGGCCCTGGTACCAACCGGTGAACGGGGGCATCTCCCAGATCGCCTTGTCGGTGAACAGGTCGACGATGGCGTCGACGTCGTAGCGCTCGAATGCCGACACGTACTTCGCCAGCAGTTCACGCTTGGCGTCGTCGTCGAGCGTCCCGGGCGATTCCTGCACCGGCCGAGCGTTCTTCAGCTGTTCGCGGGCGCGTTGCAGCAGGCTGTTGACGGTCGCGGTGGTGACCCCGATGGTGTCGGCGACCTCGGCCGCCTTCCACTGCAGCACGTCGCGCAGGATCAGCACGGCGCGTTGCCGTTCGGGCAGGTGCTGCAGCGCTGCGATGAACGCCAGCCGCACCGATTCGCGGGCCCCGACCACGTACGCGGGATCGGCGTCGTCTCCGGGTGAGATGTCGTCGACGGTGCCCGCGAACGGCTCCAGCCACGGGACCTCGTGATCCTGGAGGAGGTCGTCGGCGGGGTCGAACGCGTCACCACCGAGACCGGACGGGAGCGGACGACGCTGCTTGCTGCCGAGCGCGGTGAGGCAGGTGTTGGTGGCGATCTTGTGCAGCCACGTACGCACCGACGATCGATGGTCGAACTTCGGATATCCCCGCCAGGCGCGCAGGTAGGTCTCCTGGGTGAGGTCTTCGGCGTCGTGGTGCGACCCCATCATCCGGTAGCAGTGCGCGATGATCTCACGCCGGAAGGG
This sequence comes from Gordonia sp. NPDC003422, assembly GCF_053588675.1. Lineage (NCBI taxonomy): Bacteria > Bacillati > Actinomycetota > Actinomycetes > Mycobacteriales > Gordoniaceae > Gordonia > Gordonia sp. NPDC003422. Next base: position 56,341 of record NZ_JBSFQL010000013.1, on the reverse strand, counting down.
CTCGGTGACCTGCAGGAATTCGGCGTCGGAATCGGTGGTGGACGCGGTTGTGGTCATGCTCACAATCTACTCGCTGGTACCGACAACCTCGACCGCTCGCCGACGATCGTCGTGGCTTCGCCGAGGTCGATGCCGAGGTCGACGCATCACGCAGCCCCCGATTTGGGATCATCATGAACCTAACCGGCGTCACGGGCCCCGGATCGACCTATTCTCGCCGGTGAACGAGTGTGCGCTCTCTCCGAAAACCGGCTCGGACCTGCACCGGGTGCTTGCCAGATGTCTCGGGCCGTTGCTAGCTTGATCGCCATGACGAACGCCCGCAGCAGCCTCTTGGCGGTCACCTATGTGACGACCGCTCTCGGCTGTCGGCTGCCGTTCGCCCGTGTGCTCTGTTGTTGTCGAATGCGCTGATTCCCGACCCCTTCTCCCGGGTCGACTGTCTCGAACTCCTTTCAGCCCCCGCCCGTCCGTCGTGGACGTGGCGCTTTCGACGAGGACACTCAATGACCACCACGCTCGGCCCCCAAACTGCGACCTCCGCCACCCCGACCGTCCGCACCACCCCGCTTCCGACGCGTCGCGGTGCCAGTCCCACCCGCCAGCCCGTACCGTTGGCCTACGGTTCACGTTCGCTGGAACGGCAGCGCCTCGCCGACACGCGTCGTCGTGAACAGGCACAGCGACCGCGGCCCACGCAGCGGCCACGGGCGGCGAAGGGAGATGCGGGAGTGCATGTCGCGACGCCGCATCTGGAGCTGTCCACCAAGCCGGCCGCACTGGTGCTGCGGGCCGCACGCCTGTCGGGCCCGCTCTTCCGCGACGACGCAGCCGAACGGACCGGACTGTCGATCTCGACGGTGAACCGTCAGGTCGGCGCACTGTTGCGGGCCGGGCTCATTCGTGAGCGTGCCGACCTGGCGCCGGCCGGCGCCATCGGGCGTCCGCGCCTGCCGTTCGAGATCAACGTCACCGACTTCCTGACCGTCGGCATCCACATCGGCTACAAGGTCACCTCGATCACCACGCACGATCTGCTGCACCGCGTCGTCGGCGCCATCCAGATCCCCACCCCGGTGGCCGAATCGCCGGAGGCCACGCTAGCCGCCATCGGGGCAAGCGCCCGCCGGTTCTCGGCGCGCTGGACCGGTCGTCGGGTGCTGTGGGCCGGTGTGGCCATCGGTGGTCGCGTGGGGACCGGAGGCGTCGTCGACCATCCGCGGCTCGGTTGGCAGGCCGCACCCGTGGGTCGGGTCATCGCCGAAAGCCTCGGCCTGCCGGTGTCGGTGGCTTCCCATGTCGAGGCCATGGCTGCCGCCGAACTCGTGGTCAATCCCGACGATGCGAAGTCGGCCGAGGAGAAGTCGAGCTTTCTGTACTTCTATGCGCGCGAGATGGTCGGCGTGGCGTTCAGTGTTGGCGGAACGGTGCACACCCCGACCGCGGGCCCGCCGGTCATCGGTCACTTCCCGACCGGCACCACCGAGCACTTGGACCCGGCGCGTACCGGGGAACTCGAAGCGACGGTCAGCGACACCGGCATCGTCGAGGCCGCGCAGGCCGCTGGTCTGCCGGTGACGGAGATCGAGGACGTGCACGTCCTGGCGCGCGACGGTGACGTGATTGCGCGCGAGATCCTCGAAGAACGTGCTCGCGTGCTGGGCCGCACCATCGGCCTGGTCGCCGACATCTTCAACCCCGACCACATCATCCTGGGTGGTCAGGCGTTCACCGATTATCCGGCGACCCTCCCGGTGGTGGCCAAGGCGGTGCGCGAGACCTCGGTATCCCCGAGACGCGATGTGCGCGTGTCACATTCGGGTGCGACCGTGCAGCAGCAGGCTGCCGGCGCGGTGTCGCTCGACGCGATCTACAACGATCCGCTGGAGGCCGTGAACCTCACGGCGTAGACCTTGGTGACGCGAAGAGTCCCTCCCGCTGGCTGAGGTGCGAGCCTGCGAGCCTCGAAGCCCCTGGCGCGATGACATTGTCGTCTCACCTGGCCTTCGAGGCTCGTCGCTAGCGCTCCTCGCTCCTCAGGCAGCGGTAGGAGGCTCGTCGCTTGCGGTCCTCGCACCTCAGGGAGTGGGAGGGCCGGGTGCGCGAGGCTCAGCTCAATCCGAGGTGCGCTTGTAGTAGGCGCGCAGTGCGAACGGGGCGAAGATGACGGTCAGCGCCACCGACCAGATCAGCGTCGCGGCCACCGGGTGCTGCATCGGCCACGCAGCTTCGGGGCCGTAGGCGGGCCCGTTGCCCCACAGCACGCGCATGGCTTGCACGAGCGACGACATCGGGTTCCACTCGGCGATCGTCTGTAGCCAGTCGGGCATCGGGTCGGTGGGGACAAAGGCGTTGGACAGGAACGTGATCGGGAACAGCACCGAGAACATGAAGCCGTTGACCGCCTCCACCGAGCGCAGCCACGAGCCGATCAGGATGCCGAACCAGATCATCGCGAACCCGAACAGGATCAGCAGGGCGAAGGCGAGCACGGCGTCGACGAAGGAGCCGCGGATACGCCAGCCGATGGCGAGTCCGGTGATGGCCATCACCACGATGCCGATGGACGAATGCAACAGGCTCGCGATACTGCGACCGATCAGCACCGACGACCGGTGGATGGGCAACGACCGGAAGCGGTCGATGATGCCCTTCTCCAGGTCGGCGGTGATGCCGGTGGAGACGATGAAAGCGGTGAACACGATGGTCTGCCCCATGATGCCGGGCAGCAGGAATTCCTTGTACGACGCGCTCTCGGTCTGGATCGAGGCGCCGAACACGTAGGCGAACAGCAGCACGAACATGATCGGCTGGATCGTCACGTCGGACAGCATCTCGGGCATCCGCTTGGTGTGGATCATGTTGCGTTTCACCATGATCCAGGCCTGCTGAGCAATGTTGGTCTGATGGGTGGCCGGCATCTCCGTTACCGCCGACCCGGGTGTCACGGTGGTGGTCATCGGTCGTTCTCCTCGTCGGTGGAATCGGAGTTCTCGTCGGCGTCTTCGGCGCGGTGACCGGTGAGCGACAGGAAGACGTCGTCGAGGCTGGGGCGTGCGAGCCCGAGGTCGTCGACGGCGATGCCGCTTTCGTCGAACCAGGCGACCACGCGATTGAGGTCGGCGAGTCCGCTTGCGGCGGTGGTGAGTCGGCGGGCGCCCTCGTCGACGAAGACCTCCGCGCCGGTCTTGGCGAGCAGTGCCTGCGCCTGTGGGAGGTCGTCGGCGTTGGAGACGGTCAGCACCAGACTGGCCGCGCCCGCTTGTTGTTTGAGCTGCATCGGCGTGCCGTGCGCGATGATCTTGCCCTTGTCGATGACGACGATGTCGTCGGCGAGTTGATCGGCCTCTTCGAGATACTGAGTGGTCAGCAGTAGCGTGGTTCCCTGAGAGACCAAGCCGCGCAGCACGTCCCACAGCTCCGAGCGACTCCGTGGATCGAGGCCGGTGGTCGGTTCGTCGAGGAACAGCACCGGTGGTGCTGCGAGGAGGCTGACGGCCAGGTCGAGCCGGCGGCGCATACCGCCCGAATACGACTTGACCTGTTTGTTGGCCGCCTCGGTCAGCGAGAACTGTTCGAGCAGTTGATCGCCCCGACGAGCCAGATCGCGTCGGCCGATCCCGTAGAGCCCGCCGATCATGCGCAGATTCTCGCGGCCGGTGAGGATCTCGTCGACGGTAGCCGCCTGCCCGGTCAGACCCATGCTCCGGCGGACGGCGTCAGGTTCGGCGGCCACGTCGTGTCCGGCGACCCGGGCGGTGCCGCTGGTGGGTGGGGACAGCGTGGTCATCATCCGGACGGTGGTGGTCTTGCCTGCACCGTTGGGTCCGAGCAGGCCGAGCACGGATCCGCGGGGGACGGTGAAGGTCACGCCGTCGACGGCGGTGAAGTCGCCGAATCGCTTCACGAGGTCGATGGCTTCGATGGCGACGTCGGCGTCGGGGGCGGTGCGCGTTGTCATCGGTGCCGGGGCTGTGGGTGAGGTCATGTTTCTCCACGCTATCGAGGTGGTCGGACAATGGCGAAGGGTTTTTCCGCTCGCCTGCGACAGGCGAACACAGGGGCAGACCCACGCCGATCCGGAAACTCATCGGTGTGTGCTGCCACCTGCAAAAACGGACAAATCAGATGCACTGGTGTCGATGGTACGGGCGTGGTCTGACAGACCCGCGTCATTGTTCGGTGGGATGAGTCGCACCGTCGGGGAGCGGGCTTCGCGACCGTGCAATTCGTATGCGCGGACACTTCCAGCCTATTTCTCCGCAGATGCGGATATCATCTCCCCGTGGGTGCCATACGAGTACGCGATGCGTCGGTCCTCCTCGGCGTCAGCGACGACACCGTGCGCCGTTGGATCAGCGCGGGTGAGCTGTCGGCGATCGACGACGGCGGGGTGCAGGCCGTCGACGGGGTCGAACTGGCCGCCCTGGCACAGCGTCGCGCCGGAACGGCACCCGACGACGACTCCGGGGTGCTGCGGTCGGCGCGCAATCGCTTCACCGGACTCGTGACCGAAGCGGTCATCGACGGGGTGATGGCGCAGGTGACGATGCAGTGCGGGCCGTTCGAGGTCACGTCGCTGATGAGCGCCGACGCGGCGCGGGAACTGGGCCTGGAACCGGGCGTGGTGGCAACGGCGGTCGTCAAGGCGACGACCGTGATCGTGGAGAAGAAGCGGGAGAGCTGATGAGACGGATTCTGGCTGCGCTGTCGGTGGCGGGACTGTTGCTGGCGGTCGCCGGCTGTTCGTCGGACGACGACAGTTCGACGCCCGCGAGCGCCACCCCGACGACGCTGAACGTGTCGGCCGCGGCATCGCTCAAGAAGACGTTCACGGCCATCGCCGACGAGTTCCAGAAGCAGCACGCGGGGGTCACCGTCAAGTTGTCCTTCGACGGGTCGTCGACGCTGGTCAATCAGATCAAGCAGGGTGCGCCCGCCGACGTGTTCGCCAGTGCCGACGAGAAGAACATGGACAAGCTCGGCGATCAGGCCGTGGACCCCAAGATCTTCGCCACCAACACCCTCGTCATCGTTACCGCACCCGGAAACCCCAAGGGCATCAACTCGTTTGCCGATCTCAACAAGCCCGGCGTGACCACTGTGGTCTGCCAGTCCGCGCAGCCGTGCGGTAACGCCACCGACACCGTCGAGAAGAACACCGGCGTCACCGTTAATGCCGCCTCGGAGGAGCAGTCGGTGACCGCCGTGCTCACCAAGGTGACGACGGGTCAGGCCGATGCCGGAGTGGTGTACGTGACCGACGCCAAGGCCGCCGGTGACAAGGTCGCCACCGTCACCGACCCGGCGTTCGCCGCTGTGGTCAACAAGTACCCGATCGCAACCGTGCAGGGCGCTCCCGGTGATGCGCTCGGCAAGGAGTTCATCGAACTCGTGCTGGGACCGCAGGGGCAGCAGATCCTGGCGGACGCCGGATTCGGTAAACCTTGACCCGACTCCGCATCGGCAGCCGATCGGGAATGTCGGCACTGCCGCTGTGGGTGTTCGCTCTCGCCGCGCTCGGGGTCGCGCTGATCGTCGTACCGCCGTTGGCGCTGCTAGCACAGACGCCGTGGGAGACCTTTGTCGAGGATGTGACGTCGGAGTCCTCGCTTGACGCACTAAGACTTTCACTGATCACGGCGACGGCGAGCACAGTGATGTGCTTGCTACTCGGGGTGCCGATGGCGGTGATCTTCGCCCGCTACGACAACCTGTTCGTCCGCGTGCTGCGCTCACTTGTGCTGCTGCCCTTGGTGCTTCCGCCGGTGGTCGGCGGTCTGGCGCTGCTGTACACGTTCGGCCGACTCGGCGTCATCGGCAAGCATCTCCATGCTGCCGGTATCGACATCGCGTTCACCACCACTGCCGTGGTGCTCGCGCAGACCTTTGTCGCGCTGCCGTTCCTGGTGATCAGTGTGGAAGGTGCTGTGCGCGTTGTCGGTACGCGCTACGAGGAAGTCGCCGCAACGCTCGGTGCGGGCCCGACGCGGACGCTGTGGCGCGTCACCCTCCCACTGGTCGTTCCGTCCCTCGTGGCGGGTATGGTTCTGGCGTTCGCCCGGGCGCTCGGTGAGTTCGGCGCCACCATCACGTTCGCGGGCAACGCGCCCGGCGTCACCCAGACCGCGCCACTGGCCATCTATGTGGCATCGATCGACGATCCGAAAGCGGCGATCCCGTTGTCGCTCATCCTGGTTCTCCTCTCACTGATCGTCGTGGTCGGAGTACACAGCCGTCGTCGCCGAGGCGTGGTCGGGGCGCTGTGAACGAGACAGATCTTTCGGTGTCGATTGCCAACGAAATACCGAGCCTGCATCTCACGCACCGATTCCCGGCGGGACGCACCACGGCCGTTGTGGGACCCAACGGTGCGGGGAAGACCACCATGCTCCGGATGATCGCGGGCCTGCTCGTGGGCGATTCGGGGACTCGGATCACGCTCGGTGACAACGTGTTCCGCGATGGCCGCACCTCCCTTCCGCCGCATCGCCGCCCGGTGGCGCTGCTGTCGCAGGAGGCGCGGCTCTTTCCGCACCTGAGTGTCGCGTCGAACATCGCGTTCGCACCGTCGGCTCAGCGTCTGCCCCGCGCCGAGGTGCGGGACCGGGTGCGCCGCTGGATGGCGGCCACCGAGGTCACCGACCTCGCCGACCGCAAACCCGATCAACTCTCCGGCGGTCAGGCGCAACGCGTCGCCATTGCGCGGGCGTTCGCTGCCGAACCGCGAATCCTACTGCTGGACGAGCCATTCCGAGCGCTCGACGTCGACGTCGCCAGTCGCCTGCGCGGCCTTCTGCGGACGCTGTTGGCAGATCACGAACGCACCACCATCATGGTCACCCACGATGTGCTCGACGCCGTGGGCCTGGCCGACGAGATCGTGGTGCTCGACGGGGGACGACTCGTCGAATCCGGTTCCACAAGAGCGGTTCTCGCCGGACCGACGAGCCGGTTCGCCGCGTCGCTGTCGGGACTGAACCTTTTTCTCGGCACGATGGACACGTCCGGCGGGGTGATGGACGCCGACGGCAACCGTGTCGTGGGTATGGCCGCCGAGACGCTTGACCCCGGTACGGCGGCCGCAGCCGCTTTCTCGCCGCGGGCGGTCGCGGTGTATCTGCAAGCGCCACAAGGGAGCCCACGTACCACGCTGCGTGGCGTCATCCGAGAACTCGAGCCCCGCGGTGACCACGCACTTCTGAACGCCGACGTCGAAGACCAGACGGTTGCGGCCGAGGTGACCTGGGCGGCGGTGGCCGATCTGGGACTCGAGATCGGGCTCGACGTCGACCTGGTGGTGAAAGCGAACGAGGTGAAGATCTACGGTGCCGCGTCTCCGGTCTCCTCTGACCACTGAGATCTCGGATCGTCGGAGTCGTCGAGTGTCACCGGTATGGCTTGTTCGGCGATATCGGCCTCATCGGCTTCGAGGCCCAGCACCTCGACTGGTTGCTGGACGGCGTCGTGATCATCGGGATCGACGGGCAGGGATTGTTCCACCGCATCCGCCTCGTCGGCATTCATCGAGACGCGTGGTTGGTCGGTTGTCATTCGATGCCTCCGCTCAGCCCAGGGAAACCGTCTTCTCGGGAATAGTGCTGCGACAGGGAGGGGTTCGCGGTAGGAGCACCGCAAACCCCTCCCTGGACGACCCGACGACAGCCCTCGTGCGTGGGAGAGAGACTACTTCTGAGCGTTCGTCGGGCGACGAGTTCATCACCTCCTTCGTTGGCTTTGGCTCTATACACAGACCTGTCGATCGCGCCGACGATCGCAGGCGGCGCGCGTTGTCGGCCGCCTCTCGACGGCGAGACCCAACCCCGGACTGGTTCGCGATGGCTGCCCGACCCCTCGCACCGTCTACGAGGTCGGAGTTCGCAAGCCGTGGTCACGCCGCCTGCGACGACAGCGTGACGCAGAGATGCGGCCGCGAAGAGCGCGTCGATTTCGGCAGCCAACCAGAGCTCGTCAGGATCGATCACCTCGAGGTGACCCGCGGTCGGGGCGGTGTCGGTGCAGACCATCATTCTCGTCACCCTCCGTTTCGCGCTGGGTGGTCAAGCGTCTCGCACGGGTGGTTAACTATTGCGACTCAATGGGATCAGCCGGCCGCCGAGTTCGTCGTCGCGGCCCTGATCTCCTGTTGCCTCGCACCGGCGTGGCCGATCTCGATCTTGCGGGGCTTGGCCTGCTCGGCGACCGGGATGGTCACGGTCAGCACTCCGTTATCATAGGAGGCCGAGATCCTCGCCGGATCCACACCATCGCCGAGCGTGACCTGGCGACGGTAGGTGCCGGAGAAACGTTCACTGGCCAGCCACTGCACACCGTCATCGGTTGGCGCACTGCGGTGCGCGGACAGTGTGAGCACACCGTTGTCGACATCGAGGTCGATCGAACCAGGATCCGCACCTGGTAGGTCCGCGACGAGCGAATAGTGGTCATCGACCTTGTACACGTCGATGGGCATGAACCGCGGAGTGCGGCCCACAGTGCCGGACCCACCGGCAAGGAGCGCCTTGGCCCAGTCATCGACAGCAGCAAAGGGATCTACACGCAGCACAGCAAACACCTCCTTCTTCAGGGGTGCCGCCCCAATGACGGCACCTCACTTACCATCACTGCGTAACCTGAGATTAGCACTCTCCTCTGGCGAGTGCCAACACTTTTTCACAATTGTCCGAGTCGAAGTACGGACGCGCGCAACATGACTCGACGATTTGGGTCATCCGCGGTCGGGGTGGCCTCTACGTGAGGCAGCCGGTGCGCTGGGTCTCGGCGAACACCGGCACGCGGGTCACCAGGAGGCATTGAGAGTTATCGGGACGATCGTTGTAGCTGCCGCCCAACACGTATACGGTCGGAGCCTTGATCGCGTCCGCAAGAGCGTCGTACTCGGCCTCGGGGATCGTCCACTTGATCAAGTTTGTGCCGCGCGCGGTCAATTCCATCGTCTGGTCGATGCCGAGTGTGCCGGAGAGTTGCGGTGGTCCGCCTTGCTCGGAGATGTCGGTGGCAGCGAGGAACATTGGCATGTTCGTCAGCGTGCACCAAGCCGCCTCCACCGCATCGTCGTTTGTGGAGAAGCCGAAATCGGTTCGCGCATCCCGGCTTCCGCACAGGGAGGTGCTTCTTGTCCATGCCGGTTGGAAGCTGAGTTTGTCTGGGAACGGGGCATTGCGGGCGAGGGTGGTGTTCGTCAGACGCGCCGTCACCACGAATTCCCACGTCAGGTCGGTGCGGCCAGGCTTGGAGTTGGCGGTGTCGTTGGTCACCGTGATCGTGGGCTCGGTGACCTCCACCTGATAGCTGTACCCATCCTCGTCTTTCCAACTGTGCTGCAAGACGATCTTCTGTGGGGTGCCCTCTGCTGACGGCGTGGTGCGCAGGCCAGACTCGAGCGACCGCGATGTCGTGGTCCCTTGCGACGTGATCGTGCCGTTCTCGGTGGTGCTCTGATCCGAGGACGACCCGCAAGCAGCGAGAACCGCTACGAAAACGGCAGATAGCGCCACACAGAGTCGGTTGCGGTTGCGGTGATGGAGGGATGAACCCAGACGTGACAGCACGCAACGGACTAGACCCGAAAAGTGCATATCGAGTCAATCGGACAGCGGGATTCACTCGATCGGACGATCAGCGCTCCGAGTCGTCCGACGTGGCCGGCAGTTCGGGGATTTCGAGCTCGTCTTCGTCTGCGCGACGGTCGACTTCGAGTGCGAAGGCGCGCAGACGCTTGTAACCCCGGACGCTCAGCGTCGGGATCTGCTTGAGGTAGAAGCGGTTGTCCGACCGGAGAGCGTTCGACACCGACTCGTCGACCAATGTTGTTCCCGGCCGCGCGGATCCGCACAGGCGGGCCGCGATGTTCACCGGCTCACCGAACACGTCGCCGAGCCGGGTCAGCACCTCACCCCGCGCGAGTCCGGCTCGCAGTTCGGGGATGGGCTGCGACTCGCTGAGACGGTGTATCCCGACGGCGGCCATCGCTGCGGCGGCCGGCTCGTGGAAGGTGAACATGACCGCATCGCCGAGCGTCTTGACCACCGATCCGTCGAGTTCGGTGATGATCTCGTAGGTGCGCTCTTCGAAGGCGTCGAGAAGCGACTGCAGTTCGGCCAGACCGATGCGCCGGGACAGACTGGTGTAGCCGACGATGTCGGCGAATCCCACGACAGAGTGCAGGCTTTCACTCGCCTCGCTCGCGGTGCGGCGTTCGAGGGCAAGCATCAGATGGCGGCGCCACACGAACTGCTGGATCTTCTCGAGGGCGTCGGCCATCTGTGGCACCGACCACGGGACGTCTGGGTCCGCGTCGAGCTCGACGAGCTGATCGGCCTGCCATTCCGCGAGGCGCGCCATGGACTGACCGATGCTCCGGGCGGTGGACACCTGGGCGGCCATCTCCATGACGTCTTCGCTGCCGCTGAAGATTCGCAGCGCCTCGAGGTCCTTGCGGGAGAAGATCTTCGTGTCGATGCGCCTGCGTGGAAAACCGAAGGCATTCCATATCTTCTCGGCATGCTCGCTGGGGATTCCCAGATTCGCGATGAGTTCGTCGCGGGTGTACTCCGCGGTGTCTTCCGACTGACCCTCGGTGGGTTCAGACATCAAGCACGCCCTTCATGAAGTACGCCATCCGCGCCCCGAACTCCGGCCGCGCCGTTCCGCGCCGCATCCGTACCGCGTCGTTGACGATGCTCAACGCGGCGTGGACCGCGACGGCTGCCGCGTCCCGCTTGAGGTCGGGGTCGACTGCAACCAGCAGGTCGATCCACCGTGCCACGTAGCGGCGCTGTACGTCCAGCAATGCGGCCGCCGGTGGCTGGCCCGCCAGGACTCCGGAACTGTTGAACGCCACCGACAGGTCGGGGGTGCTGGTGATGACCGTGACGTAGGAGTCGACGAGCAGACCGAGTAGTTTCGCCGGGTCGGAGGTGGCCGAGAAGGCGGCGATCACCCCGGCTTCGAGGCGCATGGCGCTGCGCTCCCCGATGCCGACCAAGATCGCCAGCTTCGACGAGAAGTGTTTGTACACACTGGGACCCGTGATTCCGACCGCCGCACCGATCTCGTCGACCCCCACGTCGGTGTAGCCGCGGTCGGCGAAGAGCGCGGCAGCGGCGTCGAGGATCTCGTCGCGTCGATTCGCGGTGACGTTGGTGACCGGCGACGGCGGGGTGAGTGGTGGCGCTGCACCGGGCGTGAGCACGATCAGCCGCCGCACCAGGGTGCCGAGTTCCACGCGCGCCCGGACGTCGGACATGCGGGTGTGATGCACCGACAGGCTGCCGCACACGCTGAGTACCGCCCAGGCCAGCTGAACCGTCTCGCGTTCGGTGAGTTCCGGTCGGCTCTGGGCCAACGTCGCCGCCCATCGGCCGAGGATTCCCCGGGTGCGCTGGGCGACCTGGATGTTCTGCTCCTCGGTCAGGTAGTTGCTGGTCCAGCGCCACAGCGCGGCCGAGCCCGGATGCGCCACCGCGAGCGTGCACGCGGCGTCGACGAGTTCGTCCACGGTCGGCTGTACTGCACCGGCGAACGCACGGTCGGTGCAGGCCTCCAGATCGTCGACGCCCGCCATCACCGCGGCGGCCAGCAGCGCCTGCTTGTCGTCGAAGTGCCGGTACAGCGACGGGGCGGTGACACCGGCACTCCGTGCGATGTCGGCAAGGGAGACCTGCGCATACCCGCGCCGCAGGAACAGCTCGGCGGCGTGGCTGACGAGCTGTCGTTTGCGGTCGGTGCCGCGCGTGCGGGCGGTGGGCTTACGGTCTGGCATGGTGAACCGACCATAGCGCACATTTGAGATCCGACGACGGTGTCTGATCACCAGGTATAGCCAAATTAGTTATTCCGCGTTAGCCTCGTAGAGTAACCACAAATGGTTCATGCGAAAGGAACACTCAATCGTGGCTGATCAAGCATTCATCTACGAGGCGATCCGTACGCCCCGTGGCAAGCAGCGCGGCGGCGCGCTGCACAGCGTCAAGCCGGTCGATCTGGCCAGCGGCGTCATCAATGAGGTCCTGGCCCGTCATGGCAGCCTCGACCCGTCCGAGATCAACGACGTCATCCTCGGCGTCGTCTCGCCGGTCGGCGAGCAGGGCGGCGTCATCGCACGTACCGCAGCTCTGAACAGCGGTCTGCCCGAGAATGTCCCCGGAACCCAGATCGACCGCTTCTGCGCGTCGGGCCTGGAGGCCACCAACCTCGCCGCGGCCAAGGTCGCGTCGGGCTTCGACGATCTGGTCCTCGCCGGCGGTGTCGAGTCGATGTCGCGCGTGCCGATGGGCAGCGACGGCGGTGCGCTCTTCACCGACCCGACCACCGCGTACGACAACTACATCGTCCCGCAGGGCATCGGCGCCGACCTGATCGCCACCATCGAGGGCTTCTCCCGTGAGGACGTCGACGCCTTCGCCGCCGAGTCGCAGGCTCGTGCTGAGAAGGCCTGGACCAGTGGCTACTTCGCCAAGTCCGTGGTCCCCGTCCGCGACATCAACGGTGTCATCGTGCTCGACCACGACGAGCACCGTCGTCCGGGCAGTACCGCCGAGAGCCTCGGCAAGCTCAAGCCCGCCTTCGCGGGTCTGGCCGAGATGGCCGGCTTCGACGACGTCATCCTGCAGCGCTACCCGGAGGTGGAGCGCGTCAACCACGTGCACACCGGTGGTAACAGCTCCGGCATCGTCGACGGTGCGGCTGCCGTCCTGATCGGTAGCGAGGAGGCGGGCAAGCGCAACGGCCTGACCCCGCGCGGCCGTTTCGTGTCGTTCGCGCAGGTCGGCTCGGAGCCGTCCATCATGCTCACCGGCCCCACCCCGGCCACCGAGCTCGCGCTGAAGCGTGCCGGCCTGACCGTCGACGACATCGACGTCTTCGAGCTGAACGAGGCGTTCGCGTCGGTCGTCATGAAGTGGATGAAGGACCTCAAGGTTCCGCACGAGAAGACCAACGTCAACGGTGGCGCGATCGCGATGGGTCACCCGCTCGGCGCGACCGGCGCGATGATCCTCGGCACCTGCCTCGACGAGCTCGAGCGCACCGGTGGCCGCTACGGCCTCATCACGCTGTGCATCGGCGGCGGCATGGGCATCGCAACCGTCATCGAGCGCGTCTGACGCCGGCGTCCCCTCTACCAAAGGAACTTTGAAAACACATGAGTGACAACCTTTTCAACTGGGAGAAGGACGCCGACGGCGTCGTCATCCTGACCATGGACGACCCCAACCAGGGCGCCAACACCATGAACGAACTGTTCATGACCTCGCTGCCGGTCATCGTCGAGCGTCTCGAGGCGGAGAAGGACGACATCACCGGTGTCGTCATCACCTCGGCCAAGAAGACCTTCTTCGCCGGTGGCGACCTGAAGGACATGACCAGCGGCCGCGGCGACGCGAGCAAGGAAGAGATCGCGACCGCGATCACGGAGCGCACCAACGGCATGAAGAAGGTGCTGCGTCGTCTGGAGACCCTGGGCAAGCCCGTCGTCGCCGCCATCAATGGCGCCGCACTCGGCGGTGGCCTGGAGATCGCGCTGCACACGCACTACCGCATCGCGGCCGACGTGAAGGGCGTGCAGATCGGTCTGCCCGAGGTCACCCTCGGCCTGCTCCCCGGCGGCGGTGGCGTGGTTCGTACCGTGCGCCTCCTGGGCATCCAGAACGCTCTGATGGGAGTCCTGCTGCAGGGCAACCGGTTCAACCCGACCAAGGCCAAGGAAACCGGCATCATCGACGAGGTCGTCGGTTCCATCGAGGAACTGATCCCCGCCGCCAAGGCCTGGATCGCCGCGAACCCCGAGGCAGCGCAGCCGTGGGACAAGAAGGGCTACAAGATGCCCGGCGGCTCGGTCACCAACCCGGCCTTCGCCGCGAACCTGCCCGCGCTGCCGTCGTTGCTGCGCAAGCAGATCAAGGGCGCCAACATGCCGGCCCCGCGCGCCATCCTGGCCGCGGCCGTCGAGGGTGCCTACGTCGACGTCGACACCGCCGACATCATCGAGACCCGCTACTTCGTCTCGCTGGTCACCGGTCAGGTCGCCCAGAACATGATCAAGGCGTTCTTCTTCGACCTGCAGCACATCAACAACGGTGGCTCGCGCCCCGAGGGCATCGAGAAGTACACCGCCAAGAAGGTCGGCGTCATCGGTGCCGGAATGATGGGCGCCGCAATCGCTTACGTCTCCGCCAAGGCGGGCATCGAGGTCGTCCTGAAGGACATCGACCTCGACGCCGCCAAGCGGGGCAAGGGCTACTCGGAGAAGCTCGAGGCCAAGGCTCTCTCGCGCGGCAAGACCACGCAAGAGCGCTCCGACGCGCTGCTGGCCCGCATCACCCCGACCATCGATCCCGAGGATTTCAAGGGTGTCGACCTCGTCATCGAGGCCGCCTTCGAGTCGGTTGAGGTGAAGCACAAGGTCTTCCAGGAGATCGAGGACATCGTCGAGCCGAACGCGATCCTGGGTTCGAACACCTCGACGCTGCCGATCACCATCCTCGCGCAGGGTGTGAAGCGTCAGGAAGACTTCATCGGTATCCACTTCTTCTCGCCCGTCGACAAGATGCCGCTGGTGGAGATCATCCGCGGTGAGAAGACCTCGGATGAGGTGCTGGCCAAGGTCATCGACTACACGCTGCAGATCCGCAAGACCCCGATCGTCGTCAACGACAGTCGCGGGTTCTTCACCAGCCGCGTGATCGGCACCTTCGTCAACGAGGCCATCGCGGCCGTCGGCGAGGGCGTCGAGCCGGCGTTCATCGAGCACGCGGGCACCCAGGCGGGCTACCCGGCCGCGCCGCTGCAGCTGATGGACGAGCTGACCCTGACCCTGCCGCAGAAGATCCGCAAGGAGTCCGAGGCGGCTGCCAAGGAAGCCGGCATCGACTTCCCGACGCACCCGTCGTTCGCCGTGGTCGACTGGATGGTCGACAATGGCCGCACCGCCCGCAAGGACGGCAAGGGCTTCTACGACTACGACGCCGAGGGCAAGCGCACCCAGCTGTGGCCGGGTCTGCGCGAGCAGTTCAAGTCGGGCAGCACCAAGATCCCGCTCGAGGACATGAAGGAGCGCATGCTCTTCGCCGAGGCACTCGAGACCGTGAAGTGCTTCGACGAGGGTGTGCTCACCTCCGTCGAGGACGCCAACATCGGCTCGATCTTCGGCATCGGCTTCCCGGCATGGACCGGTGGTGTCATCCAGTACATCAACCAGTACGAGGGTGGCCTGCAGGGCTTCGTCGACCGTGCCAAGGACCTCGCGTCCAAGTACGGTTCGCACTTCGAGCCGCCGGCCTCGCTGGTCGAGAAGGCTGCCCGTGGAGAGAAGTTCTAGGGGCGAGAAGTTCTGATCTGCTGATCTGAAACCCGCAGGGCCCCGGCCGGATTCGTTCCGGTCGGGGCTTTGTGCTGTTGGGGACCGTCGGGAATCTGTACCTCCCAGACCGACCAAATGCACTGTCGGGCTGTCGCGGAATTCTGATGGCTTGGTGGGGTCGTGAAATTCTGGTGTGGTGGGGCTGCCTGGCTGGGGGTTGGGTGGTGTTCCTGGTGGCGTTTAGATCGTTGCCAGGGTCAGTTTCTTGGTGTTGATGGCTTTGGTGATGTTGTTGACCATGGCGTGGAAGGCGAATTCTGCTGTGGCTCTTGCGAGTCCGCAGCTGGTGAATTGTCGGAATCCGAGGTTGTGTTTCGCGTGTCCGAAGGGTGTTTCCGCGATGTGGCTGCGCCTGCGGTAGAGGTCGTGTCCTTCGGGGGTGGCCAGCCGGTGGGCCATCGCTTCGATCGGGGTGGCGTCTGCGGGTGGTGCTCCGCTGGTGGGGTGGTCACGGGCGGCGTGTTTGAGGGCCCGTGATTTCCCGGTCGCGATGAGTCGGTCGGGTCCGTCGGCGGTGAGGTTGGCTTCCGACAGGTATCCGGCATCGGCCAGCAGCACCCCGACCTCGGCGGGCAGGTCCGGGCTGGTGGTGCCGGGTGGGCGGTGGTCGTTGAGCGTTTTGGCAGCGGCCACGGTCTTGGTGAGCATGGGGGCAAAAGCGACCACGTCAGCGGGGTTGTTGTTCACGCCGGTCGCGATGATCAGCCCGTCGCTGCTGGTGACGGCCTGGCAGTTGAAGCCCTGAACCCAGCCACCACCGCGCAGCGGCATCATCCGCGACTCCGGGTCGGTGATGTTGCGTTGGGGCTCGGAAAACCCGCGGGCATCGGTGGCGGCTTTGTCCTTCTTCGCCTGCGCGGCCCGCGCCGCCTCCTCGGCGAGCTGCTCTTTGACTGCCGCCGCGATCTCGCGGTCACGCTGACGGGCCTCGGTCCGATCCAACGCATCCTGAGCACGCTGAACCCGGAAACTGTCCTGCACCGACTTGGGCCGAGGGCCACGCTGGCCTGGCCGGTAGCGGTCGATCTTGGCTTGCTGGGCGGCCACCGCACGATCACGCGACGCGGTGAGCACCTCGACTTCGATCTCGACCGGTATGGTGCCTTTACCCACACCCGACGTACCGTCGTTACGGCGTTCTCTCGCCTTCTCGACTATCTCGTTGCGCGCTTCACGGGCCCGCTCAGCGACCTGTTCACGCTGACGTTGGTCACCCTCAGCAGCCGGCGCCACCTGGTCGGACTGCTCAGCGTCGGACTGTTCGGCGTCGGACTGTTCGGCGGTCGTGCGGAATTCGGCGATCGCCTGTTCGATCCGGGCCCGCCGCGTGGACGGATCACTCAACTCCTGGGGCAGGTGACCGCCATGATCATCGCCATGCAACTGGTTCTCGGCGGTGTCGGTGGCGGTGTGTTCGGCCGACGCGCGGGCAGCCTCGGCAGCCAACGCCTCCCGCAACCCTTCCTCGGTGCGGTTGGCACTCTTGGAGGCATTCGAGGCGATCTTGACCCCATCGAGGGCCACCACCCCCACCTGGCCCATCCCGAGCCGGGCACACAACGCCAACACCTCGGCGAACAGGTCTTCGACCACCTCGGCGCACTGGGCGCGGAACCGGGAAATCGTCGCATGATCCGGGGCGTCACCAGCACAGATGATGCGGTAGGCGACATCACGCTTACACAGCATTTCCAGTTTGCGTGAGGACCGTTGACCCTGTGCCCACCCCCAGATCAGCAACGTCAACAACATGTCCGGGTGATAGCCGGCCCGCCCCGCACCACCGACACTGCGCTGGGCATGCAACTTCGAGGTATCCAACGCGGCCACCGTCTCGATCACCAACCACACGGGATCCTCAGGCGGCAACCACAACCGCATATTCGGCGGCATCAGAAACTCTTGATCACGCTGCACCGGACGATAACCCTTGGCCACCAACACATTATCAACCAGAACGACTCAAGAAACCGGGTCTGACATGCCCAAACAGCCGAAATCATCGACACCCGCCCGGCCGCGCCACCCCGACCACCAATCGCGCACACAGGGCACTGGACACGCCCGTTGCCCCTCGACAGCCGAACCCGGAACTAGTTAGTCCAGCTAAGCACTGGCCCGGGGCCATTTTGCAACAGCCCGCTGTGCACTTGATTCGGCTGTCAGGTACAGATTTCCGACGGCCAGCCAACTGCTTCTAGATCAGGCGAATAATCCGTTGCGGCCAGGTCGCCGACGTGGCAGAGTCTCTCGTCGGGCGTGAGAGCAGCCGAACGGAGGGTACTCCGATCATGTTCTGCGCGTTAGGCTTACGTCCTCTTCCACTGGTAACGGATCTGGCATCCCTGGGGTTCGAGTCCCCTCTGTGGCACCACCCCCGGGGTGAACGGGAACGTTCGGTCCTGCGGCGCTCGTCGAGCACGATGACGGGTGACCCCACCGACTGTCTCGCCCGCGGGTGGTGTCCGGGGCGAGCGAAGCGACGGGAAATACTGCCGGCCTGGCCATGGCGGGAGCACAACAACTTCAGAACGCGACGACATGTCATGCGACGCAACGGAAAGGAGGCACGTCATGTCACTCTTCAGTCGAATCACCGTAGTTCCCGGGTACGTCACCCTGGAATACCGGGAAGGAAAGCTCACCCGGACGCTGCAGCCCGGCTCGCATTCGCGGCGTGGCGATGCCACCTACGTCACCGTCGACCTGCGTGAGCGGCTGATTCCGGTTGCGCCGCAGGAAATCCTGACGTCCGACGTGATGTCGGTGCGGGTGACCATGGCGCTGCGTCTGACCGTGGTCGACGCGGTCGCCTTCACCGAGCGGGCCGTCGACCCGATCGCGACGATCTACCTCGCCGCGCAGATCGCATTGCGTCAGGTGTGCGCCGCCTTGGCGTCCGACGACGTGATCCGCCGCGGTGATGCGGTCGACACCGCGCCTGTGCTCGTGGCAGCGCGTGCGGCCGGCGCCGGGGTGGGCGTCGAGGTCGCCGACGTGGTGATCAAGGACGTCATCGTGCCGCACGAGGTGCGGTCGGCGGCGCTCGAGGTGATCACGGCACGTTCACGCGGCCTCGCGAAGCTGGAGGAAGCACGCGCGGAGACCGCGTCGCTGCGAGCGCTGGCAAACGCAGGCAAGCTGCTCGACGCGCACCCGGCGCTGGCGCAGCTCCGGCTGGTACAGGCCGCCCCGTACGGATCGCGAGTGGTGCTCGCGGTGGGCGGGGCGGACTCCGAGGCGCGCGCCGACGACTGATCGCGGGCCTGGTGCCGGGTGTGTCGGTGCGGTTGTTGCCGACACACTCGGCTCACCGGGGTTTCGACACGCGTCGGACTCGCTGCGCTCGCTCGTCGCTGCTCAACCAGCAAGGGGTCGGACTCGATGGCGGCTCGACCGGCGGGTGGGGGCTGCGGAGCGGGAGGGGGAGCGGGGTCAGCCCGGAGCTCAGCGCGCGAGGAACGCGGCGACGGTCGCCTCGAATGCCTCCTTGGCCTCGATCATCACCCAGTGTCCGCACTTGGGGAAGACGTGGAGTTCCGCGTCGGGGATCAGGCGCATCGGGACCATCGCCATGTCGGGTGGGCTGACGCGGTCGTCGCGGCCCCAGGTGAGCAGGGTGGGGCACTTGATCTTGTGCATCATCGACCAGTAGGGCGGGATGTCGGCGTCGGCGAGGAACTTCTGCTGCATCTCGAAGGCGGCCGAGCCGTACATCGCCCGGCCGGTGGCGAGGGCGTCGGCGTTCATCGCGGCTTCCCAGCGCTCCTCGATCAGCTCCTCGGTGACGAGCGCGCGGTCGTAGACCATGGCGGTGAGCCAGCGGATCAGCTTGTCCTTGTCGGGGTCGTCGGCGAACTCTTGCAATAACCGCAAGCCCTCGCTGGGGCTGGGGCTGTACACGTTGGGTCCCACGCCCCCGATGGTCACCAGCTTCGCCACCCGGTCGGGCTTCTTCATCGCGAGGTTCACACCCACGACGCCGCCCATCGAGTTGCCGATCATCGGCGCGGAATCGATGCCGAGGGCGTTCATGAACGCGATCACCGACTTGCCCGCGGTCAGGACCGGCATGCCCTCCCACGGATCGCTCACCCCGAAGCCGGGAAACTCGAGCACGAAGCATCGATGCGTCTGCGCGAAGAACCCCAGATTGCCGCGATAGTTGCGCCAGCCCGTGACGCCGGGGCCCGAACCGTGCAGCAGGATCAGCGGCGGAGCATCGGGCGCGCCGGCCTCGTGATAGCGCAGCGTGCCCTGCTCGGTGGTCAGTTCCCGTTTGGTTGCGTCATAGGTGACATCCACGAACCAAGACTAGAACGTGTTCTATTCCGCTGTCACGCGGGTGAGTGACTATCCGTTGACGTCGTCGGCGATCGTGGAGGCGGGAAGAGGGCAGGACCGGCGGCCAGGATCGGGCCCCTGACGTTGGTCATCCGGGCATCTCCCGGAAGCGGACACTGACGGCCCGATCTCAGTCACCGGCTGTCGGTCATCGCGTTCCGCCGAACGCGACGCCACGAACACGCGCCCACAAAAGTAGGGGAAGAAACTTCTTCCCCGACCCTTGGTGTCTTCCCCCAGAAAATTCTCGCGGACGACTACGAACCCCGGGGAAGAAGTTCTTCCCCTAGATTTTGCGGGCACGACGCCGTCGTGTTTCCCCAGTTCAGAAGCCTGGTTGCTGAACTCGTCGAGTCAGTCAGGCACCCAGTGCGGCGTCGTCCTCGTTGCCGAACGTGTCCTCGAGCGCCTCGGGGGAATAGTCGACGTCGATCTCGGCGACCGGGCGCCCGCGCGCGGCGGCGATCGCGTCGAGTCGACGGCTCGCTCGGTCGGCGGCGTGGGCGATGAACTGGGCGTTGTCTAGGCCGAAGGGTGGTGTCTCGAACTGCTCGTCGACCCAGTTGATCATGCCGAGCGCCAGCGGCGTCAGCTCGCCCAGGCGCGTGAGGGCGACATCCCAGAGGGCGTCGTCGTCGGCGATCAGTCGACGACACGTGTACGAACTCCACGCCACATGCCGGCGTTCGTCAGCGTTGACGAAGCGGATCACCCGCCGCAACCCGGGCAGGATGCCGTGTGTCGAGCAGATCCGCTGCACCATGTGGTGGCCGGTCAGGGCGAGCGACCCGACGACAACCTGGTGATAGGTGACCAACGCGCGGATCTCGTTCACAGGGGACGGGTCGTCGTCCAGTGCGGCGAGCGCGGTCGGGAGCTCGTCACCGAAGATCTGCCGATAGAACGGGTTGGCCTCCACGTAGGGCGTGAGGTCGTCGGACAGTCCGACGGCGTCGGACCACAACGCGAACACCTCGGCATGCTTGGACTTCTCGAAGGCAACCTGCGACAGGTACATCTCGTCGCCGAGTCGACGGCCCGCGACGGCTGACCGAAGGAAGGGCTGGATGTGCCGGGTGACCGCCTCCTCGCCGGCGCAGAACTGTGCGATGAGGTAGGTCGCGGCTCGTCGTCGCCCGTCGTCGATCTCCCGCCAATCCACGGCGTCCGCCGAGAAGTCGATCGCGGACGGGTCCCAGAATCGGGCGTTGCCCGTCATGAAGAGGTGGGTGGGAAAGCTGTCCCATTCCACGCCGGCACGAGGCAGGGGCGAAAGTTCTTCGCCCCCGTTCGTGTTGTGCTCGACGAGACTCAAGGCGACACCAGCTAACGATCATTCGACGGTTGTCCGTTGACGCTAACCCTTTACTGGCGCGAACGTTATCAGATTGACCGAACTCTCAGGTTTGGTTGAGGGTGTGTGGTCGGCGAATCAATTGTGTTGTCAGTCAGTCGATTTCGACCTATCGCGAGACAGTGTGCTCGGCCACCAGACACGGCGGCCGATGTCGATCGTCAGGGCAGGGACGAGCAGTGTGCGCACCACGAGAGCGTCGACGAGGACTCCGAAGGCCACCAGAAATGCGACCTGCGCGAGGAACAGCAGGGGAATCACCGCGAGCGCGGCGAAGGTCGCCGCCAGCACCACACCGGCCGACGTGATGACACCACCGGTCGCGGTGAGGCCGCGGATCATGCCGTCGCGGGTGCCATGAATTCGTGACTCCTCACGCACGCGGGTCATCAAGAAGATGTTGTAGTCGATGCCGAGCGCGACCAGGAACACGAAGGCGAACAGTGGCACCACCGGGTCGGCGCCGGGGAAGCCGAAGGGGCCGTCGAAGAGCAGGCTCGAGACGCCGATCGTGGCCGCGAACGACACCACCGTGGTGGCCAGCAGCAATACCGGCGCGACGACGCTGCGCAGCAGGAGGATCAGGATCGCCAGCACCACCAGCAGCACGACCGGGATGATCAGGTTGCGGTCGTGGATTGCGGTGGTCCGCGTGTCCAGATCGACGGCCGACGTGCCGCCGACCAGGGCGTCGGCTCCCGGGGTCGGGTGCACGACGTCGCGGATCCGTTCCACCGTGTCTTGTGCCGCCAGCGACTCGGCGTTGTCGGTGAGTGTCACCTCGACGGCCACCTTGCCGTCGCGCACCACCGGCGTCCCGCCCTGCTGGAGAACCTGCGCGTTGGCTACGCCGTCGACCCCGCGCACCGCGTCGGTGACGGCGGCCGCGGACTGTTGGTCGGTGATGATCCAGGTCGGTGAACCGCTCCCGGCGTCGAAGTGTCTGGCCTGGATGTCGGCGCCCTGAACGGATTCGACGGTGCCCAGGAAGTAGTCGGTCGACGCGACACCGTCGGCGCGGAAGGTCGGCGCGAATGCGGCGCCGACCAGCAGAATGATCAGGGTGCCGATCCAAATGGTGCGCGGGCGGGCGGCCACGGCGTCGGCGATCCGACGCCAGAACCGGTGCGTGCTGCCGCCCTCGACATCGGCGTCGGGAGTGAATCGGGGACGCATCGGCCAGAACGCCGCGCGGCCGAGGAGTGCGAGGGCGGCGGGAAGGAACGTCATCGACGCCAGGAACGACGCCGCGATTCCGAGTGCCGCGACCGGGCCCAGACTTCGATTGGAATTGAGGTCGCTCAACAACAGGCACAGCACGCCGGCGATGACCGTTCCCGCCGACGCCGCGACCGGTTCGATCGTCGACCGCCAGGCGATGCGCAGCGCATCGTAAGTGTCACCGGTGGTGATGAGCTCCTCGCGGAATCGGGACACGAGGAGCAGTGCGTAGTCGGTCGCGGCGCCGAACACCAGGATGAACAGGATGCCCTGACTCTGGCCGTTGAGTTCGAGGGCGCCCTGCTTGGTCAGGAAGTACACGGCGCCGGACGCGAGCGACAACGCGAACACGGCCGAGATGACCACCACGAACGGGAGGATCGGGCTGCGGTAGACGACGATCAGGATCGCGATCACGACCGTCCCCGCGACCAGGAGCAGTAGGCCGTCGATCCCACCGAACGCCTCGCCGAGGTCGGCGACCTGTCCGGCCGGTCCGGTCACCGTGACGGTGAGCCCGTCGGGTGGGTTGGCGAGCGCGTCGCGCAGCTTCTCCGTGGTGTCGGCCGGTTCTCCGTCGGTGGAGATCGGGACGATCAGCTGAGCGGCCTGGCCGTCGTCGGAGCGGATCGGTGGTGAGAACTGCGGACCGAAGCCCTCGGTCCCGGCCAGTGGTGCGGTGGCCTGGCTGAGAGAGGCGAGGTCTTGAGGGGTGATGCCCGAGGTGCGCTCCGCGATGACGATCGCGGGCAGGAAGTCGGTGTCCTCGAAGTCGGAGAGCAGATCGTTGACCCGCGTCGACTCGGCCGACGCAGGCAAGAACGCAGAGTTCGAGTTCGTCGACACCGACGAGAGCTTGCCCGCAAACGGTCCGGCGACACCGCCGATGACGAGCCACCCGAGCAGGACGAGCGCGGGAATGAGCCAACGCAACGTCGTTGTACGGCCGGTGCCGCGGGCCACTTCATCTGGCTTCGTCGCCATGGGCTCATCTTTACATGTCTCGGTGTTCGGCAATCTCGGGCGCACGGTCCCTATTCGGAGCCGCGGCGGCGGTCGGATCGGTGTCTGAGAGATCCCTGAAACCGGCGCGGGAAAACGTTCCTTTGGGCAGGATGTGACGTGCGTCGCATAAGTCGATCGCCATAGTTTTTCCCCGCGTGGGATGGGACAAGAAGGAGCACGTATGAAGACCAAGGGCGCCATCCTCCGCGGAGTCGGACAGCCATGGCAGATCGAAGAATTCGAACTCGGCGATCCGGCCGCCGGCGAGGTGCAGGTCAAACTGGTCAGCTCCGGACTGTGTCACTCCGATCATCACCTGCGCACCGGCGACAGCCCGATTCCGATGCCCGTGCTCGGTGGCCACGAGGGTGCCGGTGTGGTGCACAAGGTCGGCCCCGGTGTCACCAACCTCAAAGAAGGTGACCACGTCGTCACCGCCTTCATTCCGGCGTGCGGAGTGTGCGAACCGTGTTCGCGCGGCGATCAGAACTTCTGCGACGAGGGCGCGCGATTGCTGTCGGGTCTGGCGATCTCCGACGACACGCACCGGGCGCACACCTCCGACGGCACCGGCCTGACCCAGATGTGCCTCCTGGGGACCTTCGCGCCCTACATCACCGTCAACCAGGCATCCCTGGTGAAGATCGAGGACGACATCCCACTCAAGGAAGCAGCACTGCTGGGTTGCGGTGTGGCCACCGGATGGGGTTCGGCCGTCGAGATCGGGGCAACCCACGCCGGTGACGTGGTCGTGGTGGTCGGCATCGGTGGCGTCGGGATCAACTCGGTCCAGGGTGCCGCCGCCGCAGGCGCGCGGATCGTGGCTGCAGTCGATCCAGTGCCATTCAAGCGGCAGATGGCCGAGAAGCTGGGTGCCACACACACTTTCGAGTCGATGGAAGACGCACTTCCGGTCATCGGCGAGATCAGCTGGGGCAAGATGGCGAATACGACGATCCTCACCGTCGGCGAGATCGACGGTTCGATGATCCAGCCGGCACTGAGCCTGACCGGCAAGGGTGGCCAGGTGATCGTCACCGGTATGGGCAACTTCGGTGCGATGGACGCCCAGATGAACCTCTTCGAACTGACCCTGCTGCAGAAGCGCGTGCAAGGCGCGATCTTCGGTGGAGCCAGCCCGCGTACGCAGGTCCCCACCTTGCTCAACGAGTACCGCGCGGGCAAGCTCAACCTCAGCGACCTGGTGACCAACACCTACCGCCTGGATCAGATCAACGAGGCCTACGACGACATGTTGGAGGGCAACAACATTCGCGGCATGATCGTCTACGGAGACGACGACTACTGAGTGGTCGGCTTCCTGCCCACCCCGCTCCCCCTCGCTGGCTGAGGTGCGAGCCTGCGAGCCTCCACCCCGCTCCCTGAGGTGCGAGCGAAGCGAGCCTCGAAGGGCCTGGTGAGTTGACAATGTCAACTCACCAGGGCCTCGAGGCTCTCGGCTAGCGCCTCGAGCACCTCAGGCAGCGGAAGGGTGCTGAGCCAGCGGGAGGGTGCTGAGCCAGCGGGAGGTTCTCAGCCAGCGGAGGGGGACTCTTCGCTTGAGTTCCCCACGTCGCGCTGTCGGAAGGTGATGAGCACGTTGAGGCAGCGGATACCGAGGCCGAGCAGGATGAGAGTGCTGGCCATCTGAATCGACACCGCGATGCGTGCGGGCTCGGAATCGGGTGCGATGTCGCCGAAACCCGTTGTGGTGAAAACGGTCAGGCAGAAATACAGCGCGTCGATCTTGGTCAGCTTCTCGTTGAAACTCCCGTGCGAGTAGTCCGAGAACAAGAAGTACGTGGTCGCGAACACCACGATGTAGAAGCTGGCCAGCGCGACCAGCATCTCCATCGCGGTGGCGACCGGCCGGGTGGATCGCGCGAATCTGCGTACCTCCCATACGCAAAAGGCGGAGAGCAGGATCGCCCCGACCAGTAAGCCGAGGTAGTTGACGTCGCTGTCCTTGTTGATCGGCAGCACGAAGTATCCGGTGAGCAAGACCACCGCAGCGCCGAGTGGCCGCAACAGGGCTTCGGTGACGTCGCGTCGGGCAATGCCGGTGAGCGGGTGCGGCTGCTCGGCCGGCCCGGATTCGCCCCCGCGCGCTCCGGAGTCGTCGGTCACCAGATCCTGACCCGGTCGGATTCGTCGAGATACAGTGCGTCGCCGGGCTTCACGTCGAAGGCGTCGTAGAACGCGTCGATGTTGCGGACCACACCGTTGCACCGGAACTCCGGCGGCGAATGCGGGTCGACCGACAGCCGTTTGATTGCTTCGGCGTCGCGGGTCTTGGTACGCCAGATCTCGGCCCAGCTGAAGAACACACGCTGTTCGCCGGACAGGCCGTCGATCTCCGGGGGTGTCGTGCCTTCGGTCGCGAGGCCGTAGGCGACCAGCGCGATCGACAAGCCGCCGAGGTCGCCGATGTTCTCGCCGATGGTGAAGGCGCCGTTGACCTTGTACTTGGGATCGAGGCCGTCCGGGGTGAACTCGCCGTACTGATCGATGAGTTTGCCGGTACGAGCCGAGAACTCGTTGCGGTCGGCGTCGGTCCACCAGTTCACCAGGTTGCCGTCGCCGTCGTACTTGGCGCCCTGATCGTCGAAGCCGTGGCCGATCTCGTGCCCGATCACCGCACCGATGCCGCCGTAGTTGGCCGCGTCGTCGGCGTCCGGATCGAAGAACGGCGGCTGCAGAATCGCTGCCGGGAAGACGATCTCGTTCATGCCGGGGTTGTAGTAGGCGTTCACCGTCTGCGGTGTCATGAACCATTCGTCGTGGTCGACGGGTGATCCGATCTTCGCAAATTCGCGCTCCTGCTCGAATGATGAAGCGCGCGCGACATTTCCGATGAGATCGCCGCGGTCGACGATGAGTGCGCCGTAGTCGCGCCAGGACGCGGGGTAGCCGATCTTGGGGGTGAACTTGTCGAGTTTGACGAGCGCCTTGGTGCGGGTCTCCGGCGTCATCCATTCGAGGTCGGAGATGTTGCGGCGGTAGGCGGCCACCAGATTCGCGATCAACTCGTCCATCCGCGCCTTGGCCTCGGGGCCGAAGTGCTTGTCCACGTACAACTTCCCGACCGCGAAGCCCATCGCGCCCTCCACGAAGGACACGCCGCGCTTCCAGCGGTCGCGGTTGGTCTCCGCTCCCGACAGCGTCCGCCCGTAGAAGTCGAAGTTCTCGTCGACGAAGTCCGACGACAGGTACGGTGCCGCCGAACGCAGCAGACGCCAGGTGAGCCAGGTCTTCCAGTCCTCGAGTGGCCGCTGCGCGACCAACCGGGCCGCGCTGGTGACGAAGGACGGTTGCCCGACGACGACTTCCGCGAAGGTGGCATCGCCGACCGTCCCGAGGCCGCCGAACCACTCGCCGAGGTCGAAACCGTCTGCCGCGGACTCCAATTCGTCCAGGGACAGCAGGTTGTAGGTCTTCTCGGCGTCGCGTCGGGCCACGACATCCCAATGGTCTTGGGCCAGAGCGGTTTCCAGATCGAGGATCGTCGCCGCGCGATCGGCGGCGTCGTCGAATCCGGCGAGGGTGAACATGCGCTCCACGTGCGCGACATACGCGGTGCGGGTGTCGGCGTGATTGTCGTTGCCGTCGGCGTCGGGGTGATAGTACGACTCGTCGGGCAACCCGAGGCCGGACTGCACGATGTGCACGAGGTAGCGGTCGGACGCCCGCGCGTCGGTGTCGACGTAGAAGCCGAACAGGCCGCCGACGCCGTGCCGGGTGAGGCGACCCATCCGACGGCAGAGCGCGGCAACCGAGTCGATCGCGGCGATCTTCTCGATCTCGCCGGCGATGGGTCCGATGCCGAGGGCATCGACGTGGTCGGTGTCCATGAACGACGCGAACAGGTCACCGATCTTCAGCGCGTCGGAGCCGCTCGGTGGGCTCGACTCGGCGCATTCGGTGATGATGTCGCGGACGTTCTCCTCGGCGCGATCGCGCAGCACGTGGAACGCCCCGTCGATGGCACGGTCCTCGGGGATCACGTGGGATTCCAGCCACTTGCCGTTCACGTGGGCAAACAGGTCGTCTTGGACGCGAACGGAATCGTCGACCCACTCGAGGTCGAGTCCGGACGCGAGGGTGGTGTCGGAAGAAGTCACGCGCTCCATCCTGTCACCGCGATCGCGATCCGTCAGCCGCGTCGGCCGACGCGGGCCTACCGTGGATGTCATGACGGCCCCTGATCTCGAGTCAACCCAGGTGCGTACCTACGACGTGGTGGTGGTCGGGGGTGGTCCGGTCGGCGAGAACGTCGCCGACTACGCGATCCGGGGGTCCGATCGGACGGCGGCGATCGTCGAACACCAGCTGCTCGGCGGTGAGTGTTCGTATTGGGCGTGTATGCCGAGCAAGGCGTTGCTGGGTGCGGGTGCGGCACTCGCCGCCGCGCGTGCCTTGCCGGGGTCCGCTCCCCGGGTCGTCGATGACCGGCCGGAACCGGACGCGCTGCTCGGGTGGCGCGACACGGTGAACCATTCTCGCGATGACGCGTCGCAGGTGGCGTGGGCGCGTGGTGCGGGCATCGAGGTCGTCCGCGGGCATGGGCGGATCGTCGCGGATCGGCTGGTGGTCGTCGAATCGGCTGACGGCGGGCGCTTGACTCTGCACGCGCGGCATGCGGTGGTCATCGCCACGGGCAGCGTTGCCTCGATCCCACCGATCCCCGGGTTGCGCGAGGCCCTGCCCTGGACGTCGCGCGATGCGACCAACTTGGTGGAGGTGCCGGACCGGATCGCGATCCTCGGCGGTGGTGTGGTCGCATGCGAGGCCGCCACGTGGTTGGCCGACCTGGGTGCCGCGGTGACCATGGTGATCCGCGGCGACCGTGTGCTTCCCAAAGCAGAACCCTTTGCGTCCGAACGGATTGTCGGCGGACTGCGCAAGCTGGGAGTGGACGTGCGATTCGGCACGACGATCGCCTCGGTGGACCGTCCTGGTGTCGCCGATACCGGGTATGGCCGGCTGCACGGCGAGCCGGCACGTGTCGTTCTGTCCAGCGGTGACACCGACGAGGACATCACGGTCGACGAGATCCTCGTGGCTGCCGGAAGAACGCCGGCGACAACGGATCTCGGGCTCGATTCGATCGGTCTCGAGGCGCACGGCCCGGTGGCCGTCGACGATCACATGACTGTCGACGGCCATCCGTGGTTGTACGCCGTGGGCGACGTGAACGGCCGAGTTGCGTTGACCCACATGGGTAAATACCAAGCGCGGGTTGCCGGCGACGTCATCGCTGCTCGTGCGCAGCGTCGCGAGTTGGACAACCCCCGGTACGCCGCGTCGGCCGACCGCGACGCCATCCCGCAGGTCGTGTTCACCCGCCCCGAGATGGCCTCGGTGGGGCTGACCGAGGCGCAGGTCCGAGAGCGGGGCATCGAGGTGCAGATCGCCGAGACCGACATCGCGGTCGCCGGCTCATACCTGGCCGGACCGGACTACTCCGGGCGCGCCAAGCTCGTCATCGACCGCGACCGTGGCGTACTCATCGGCGCGACGTTTGTCGGTGCGGGCATCGCGGAGCTGGTGCAC
Source organism: Gordonia sp. NPDC003422 (assembly GCF_053588675.1). NCBI lineage: Bacteria > Bacillati > Actinomycetota > Actinomycetes > Mycobacteriales > Gordoniaceae > Gordonia > Gordonia sp. NPDC003422. The sequence goes on along the minus strand of NZ_JBSFQL010000013.1, from coordinate 27,482 downwards.
TCGGCAACGGTGGCGGTGGTCGGGGAGGTGTCGCTCGATCGCCTCTGGCACGCGGTTCCGTCGTATCCGACGATCAGCGAGGTGTGGCTGCGGCTGTTGGAGCAGTTGCACTAGAGTCATATTGGTCTGACCACTTGACCACCTGTGCCCTGGTGGCTACCGTCACACCCATGCCGTTCGAACCCATCTCGCCGCGCAGCGTGCCCGAGGACGTCTATGAGCAGATCGTCGACGGCGTGCTGTCCGGCGAACTGCCCGCGGGCGAGTCGTTGCCGAGTGAGCGTGAACTGGCGCGTGTGCTCGGGGTGTCGCGCCCCGCGGTGCGTGAGGCATTGAAGCGGGTCGCTGCGGCAGGGCTGGTCACTATCCGGCAGGGCGGGAGCACGCGGGTGCTCGATCCGGCGTCGAGCGGCGGACTGGATCTGCTGCCGAGACTCCTTGTCCGACAGGGTGACCTCGACCCTCGAGTCGCTCGCTCGGTGGTCGAGGCGCGGGCTCTGATCGGACCGAAGGTTGCCGAGCTCGCTGCGCTCCGTGCTGCCGATGGGGTTGCAGCACAACTGGAGTCGTCGCTCACCGATCTGGAGAACGAATCCGATCCAGTCGGACAGCAGGTCGTCGCGCTCGAGTTCTGGAGTCGCGTCATCGACGCCGCCGACTCGATGGCGTTCCGGCTGATGTACAACTCGCTGCGAGCCGCCTACGAACCGGTATTGCCCGAGCTGGCGACGGTTCTCGAACCCGAGGTCGGCAACCTCGGCGGCTATCGGACGGTGGTCGAGGCGATCGCGTCGCACGATCCGATCCGCGCCCGAGCCGCCGCCGAGGCATTGCTCGCGCCGGCAACCCAAGCGCTGCTTGCGATGTGCGAAGGACTGATGGGAGTGGAATCCACATGAAAACCCCGGATCAGGCGCGGCGTCGCGTCGAGAGCGACGAGCGTCGTCTGCGGGCGTCGCGGCGAAACGTGACCCTCGCGTCGGCCTTGGCCGAATTCGTGAAACATCCGTCGCCCTGGATGATTTCGGCATTCCTGGTCGCGTCGGTGATCGCTCGGGTCTGGGTCGGCGGCTGGGGTGTCGCGGATCTTGTCGTACCCGTCGTGATGGTCGCGGTGTTCCCGATCGCCGAGTGGCTGATCCATGTCTTCATCCTGCACTGGCGGCCCAAGCGGCTCGGGCCGGTCACCCTCGACACCCTGCTCGCGCGCAAACACCGTGAGCACCATCAGGATCCGCGCGACATCCCGCTCATCTTCATCCCGTGGCGGGCGTTGATACCGGTGCTGGTGGCGGCGCTCGTGGTCGGGCTGGTGCTCTTTCGCAGCGTCGAACGTGGGCTCACCTTCATGGTGGTTCTCGGACTTCTGGGCATCGTGTACGAGTGGACGCACTACCTGATCCACACGGACTACAAACCCAAGACCCGCCTCTACCGGGCGACCTGGCGCAATCATCGCTTCCATCACTACCGCAACGAGCACTACTGGTTCACGGTCACCACGTCGGGAACCGCCGACCGTCTACTGCAGACCTATCCCGACCCCGAGTCGGTGGAGAAGTCGCCGACCGCGAAGAACCTTCACGCGCTCACCGATTGACGGTCGACGTCTGGCGGCGAAATCTGCGTCAGTTGACGGATGTGTTGCCATCGGCCGCGCTGCAGAGTCGAAGGCATGCAACTACCTCACGCAACACATACCGCTTACGACACCGGCTTCTATTCCGACGAGGGCCGCGACTACTCCGTCCGTTGCCTGCTCGGCACCTCCAACGCCGGCGGCGCCGACGTTGGCGAGGTTCTCGCCACCATCAGCGGACTCAAGGGCGGCGGACAGGCCTGGTTCGACGCCTGGCTCCGACTCGGCCGGCGCGTGCGCCACGAGGCCGACGCCAGCGCCGCAGGCGGCCACCGGGTCAGCGCGGCATGGGCGTACCTACGTGCGGCGAACTATCTTTCGATGGCGGTCGACGCGGTCGACGAGTTGCCCACCGCCGAACAGCGGCTGCCGGTGTTCCGGGAGCATCGCGCCGCATGGGAATCGTTCATCGACCACGGCCCGTTCGATGCTCATCGACTCACGATCCCGTACGAGGACACGACGTTGCCGGGCTGGTTTCTCGCACCGCTGCACCCTGATGGCGGCCGGCCCACGCTGGTCATGATCAACGGCAGCGACGGCGCGGTGTCCGGTCAGTGGAGTGCCGCCGCACGCGGCGCGCTCGAACGCGGGTACAACGTCGTCATGTTCGACGGGCCCGGTCAGCAATCCATGCTGTTCGAACACCAGATACCGTTCCGGCCCGACTGGGAAGCGGTGCTGACGCCGGTCACCGATGTCGTACTGCAACAACCCGGCGTCGACTCGGATCGTCTCGCGCTGTAAGGAATCTCGCAGGCAGGCTACTGGGTGCCGCGCTCGCTTGCCTTCGAGCACCGGTATCGTGCGGCCATCGCCGATCCCGGCGTCGTCGACGTCGCAACGAGTTGGATGGACAAGCTGCCGAGCCCACTGCGCACGGAACTCGCTGCGGGCAAGCGTGACTCATTCGACCGCGACATGGGTATCGGAATGAAGCTCAGCTCGGCAACGAAGCGTGAATTCGATTGGCGGGCAAGGCCTTATGGTGCCACTGGATACTTCGAAACCTATGTGGCGGTCCAGGAGTACCGGCTCACCGACGAACTCGCCGCCCAGATCAGAACCCCGATGCTGGTCACTGCTCCGGAACACGAACAGTTCTGGCCCGGACAGTCGGCTCGGCTCGTCGGCATGGTCGGAGGAGGAGCGGAACTGATGGAGTTCACCGCCGCCGATGGGGCGAGTTGGCATTGCCAGCCGATGGCCCGCGCAATGACCGACCAGCGCATGTTCGACTGGCTCGACGTCAAGCTGGCCTGACCGAGAGGGACACGACTCGCGACAACCGGTGCCGAATCGGAGAACGCGAGTGCTGCAGCACTCGCGTTCTCCAACTCGACTCGATTTCCTGGCCGGGCGAGTCGGTCGGGGCGCTACTCGCCGAGTCGCTTGTTCATCGCCCAGACGAGGACCTCGGCGTCGGAGGTCGCCGTGATGGCCAGCCCGTCGGCGTCGTCGGCGCGCAGGGCGTCGCCGTCGCCAAGCCGATCGTCGCCGATCACGACCTCGCCGGCGGTCACGAACACGTGGGTGAAGCGTGCCGGCGGAACCTCGACACACTGCCCCGGTGTCAGGCGCGCCGCGTAGAGGGTCGCGCCGGCGTTGGCGATACGGATCGCGGAGTCGACACCGTCCTCGCCGGAGGCGACCGGCACGAGTTTGCCCGGACGAAGCAGGTCGGAGACGTTAGCCTGTTCGTACGACGGCTCGAGACCGTGGTTGTCGGGCATCACCCACATCTGGATGTAGCGCACCGGCGAGCGGCCGGAATCGGAGAGGTCGGGCCAGGGGTCGTTGCGTTCGGAATGCCGGACGCCCGAACCCGCACTCATCCGCTGTGCGAGGCCGGGATAGAGGACCCCGCAGTGCCCCGCGGAATCGCGGTGAACCAGCGTGCCCTCGACTACCCAAGTGACGATCTCGGTCTCCTGGTGAGCATGTGAATCGAACCCGTGGCCCGGCGACACCAAATCGTCGTTAATGGCCAACAGCACTCCGTAGTGGGTGTTGTATGGGTCGTAGTGGTCTCCGAAGGAGAAGCTATGGCGGGACACCAGCCACTCGGTGGCCGTCACCGCGCGCTCGGGTCCTCGGATCAGGGAAACCGTCATGATCCATTATGGACAGCCGGTGAGCGCGCTCTGGCGACCAGGGCAGATACGCGAGTTCCGCACGGCCCACGCCATTCCCGGCCGGCCGTCACCCCCGCACGAACAGCGCCGCGAGACACGATTGTGACCGCTCCGATCCCCGAATGGAAGCTCAAGGGATCGAAATCGCGTGTGACAAGAGTGAAAATTGTGAACATGAAGATCTGGGTCAAGTGCGCGATCCTCGCGACTTGTGCCGCGCTCGGAATCGCTGTCGCTGTGTCCTCGTGTGGAATCACCGGAACAGACGACACCGGGGCCGCAGCCGCGATGAGAGGCTATGCGTCCGCGTTGAACAAACAGGATGCCGGTGGTGCCGCGCAGTTCACCACCGCACCTGGTCAGGCCGGGGAGGCGCTCACCGCGACCCTTCAGGCGATGCGGGCCAACAGCGTGCACGTCGAGGTGCGCAACCCCGTCGAATACAGCGACGGCACGGCGTCGTTCGCCCTCAAGACCACCTACACCTGGGACAAGGGCCGGAAGTTCGAGACCACCAGCAACGGCACCGCCCGACACCTCTCGACCGGGTGGAAGGTGACGTGGGAACCGTCGATCATCTATCCGGGTCTGCCCGCGGGCGGAATGCTGCGCGAGATCCGCACCGACGCGACCCCGGCACCGTCCGTTCGCAGCCGTACCGGCAAGGCGTTCATGGTCTTGCAGCCGGTCAACGAGCTCATCCTCGACCCGGCCCGCACCCGGAACCCGGACAACTCCGCCCGCGCGCTGGCACGCGCCATCGCCCCGATCGCCCCGCTCGTCACCGCGCAGATCATCACCAACAAGCTCGACGAGGCGGCCGGCAGGCCGGTCACGGCAGTGGTGCTGCGCGACTCCGACATGGGCGTACTCGCCGGCAACCCGGCTCGTATCCCCGGGGTCACCGTCAACAAGGCGGGCGCCCTCGTGATGGCCGACCGTCGACTCATGTCGCCGCTCGAGTCGGGGCTGACCAACTACTGGCAGGCCATCCGCGACGCGACCGCCGGCTGGCAGGTACAGATGGTCGGTCCGGGCATCAAGCCGCGCAAGCTCGTCGGCGAGCAGGGTCCGGCCGGGCCGAGCGTGTTCACCACCGTCGATCAGTCACTGCAGCTCACCCTCGGTGACGCCGCGGTGGAGGTCGGACAGCCCGCCACCATCCTCGCGCTCGACGCCGTCACCGGCGGCATCCTGGGGATGGCCCAGAACACCTATGCGGCTCAACGCAACATCAACGTCGACCAGGCCTTCCCGGTGGGCACCACGCTCAATCCGGTGTTCGACGCGGTCGGACGCGCGGCAGCGGCCAACCAGGAGTCCAGCGAGGCCATCCTCGACCGGCTCGGGCTCGGCGTCCAGCTGACGGTGCCGGGTGCCAGTGCGCCGATGCCAGGGCAGCCCGGCGTGACGACCGTCGACTTCCAGCACGGTCAGACCGTGTCGATGATGAACATGGCAGCCCTCGGTGTGGCGCTCGCACGCGGCGGCGCCGGACAGTTCACGTCCACGGCGCCCTTCGTCATCAAGGGCGTCCCCACCAAGGTGGTCGGCGGTTCGCTCGGCGAACTGGATCCGGCGCTGATCAACCAGATCCAGCGTGCGATGGTGCTGACCGCGAAGAAGGGCGACGCGAGTGACCTGACCCGTGCGCCCGGCCTGCGTGCACTGGTCGGCACCAACGGCCCGCAGGGCCCCGGATGGTTCGTGGGCTTGCAGGGCGGCAAGGTGATCGTCGTCTACACCGAGGGACCGAAGTCGGGAACGGCGGCACTCCAGGTGGCGCAGAAGTACTTCACCATCAAGTAGCGCGAGTCAGGAACTGCGCTGAGCGCGTCGCGCGAGTGCCGCGAACGCAAGGCGCCATCCCAGCAGGAACAGCGCGAGGAAGGTTGCCGCCACGACGACGAACGCGACTTCCACGCCTTGGTGCAGGATGTAGCGCACGATCATCCCGACGGTGACCGTGCAGAACCAGATCACCAGACCGACCGGAACCACCCGGTCGGGGCGGAAATCGTGGCCGAAGAAGTCGCTCGACCGGACATGCGAGTACACATAGGTCACCGACCAGCCGGCGGCGCAGCCGACGAGGAACGGCCACAACGTCTGCACGACGCCGATCAACGACAGGGCCTCTTCGTGGCTGGCCCGCCCGATGAGGGCGAAAACGGTGATGGCTGCGGCGTCGATGAGAGCGGCGACCGGTGCCGACGCCACCCCGCGCATCGGGGCGAGCGTGTGCTCTACGGTGTCCGAACTCGCCATGGTGGATTACGGTAGCGTCTCGGCGCTGCGCTTGGCACGTCAGGATCGCGCTCAGCGGTCATCGGTCGTTCGATCGGGGGATGACTCGGGGGATGGCGGGGCGTCCCACGGTGGGTCGGGATCGTCGGATTCGTCCTGAACGCGATCGTCGGGGTCGGCGACCTCGTCGCGGGTGATCTCTTCTTCGAGTGTGTCGACGGTCTTGATGCGGTGCCGGAACATCACCATGATCACGACCCAGCCGATCGCCGCGACCAGCACATAGCTGATCATCCGGTAGACGAGGACGGCGGTCAGCGCGTCGGTCGCCGGCATTCCCGCGCTGGTCAGGGCCGGGACGAGCACCGCGTCGACCACGCCGATGCCGCCCGGGAGCAGCGGGACCGCCGTTCCGACCGCCTTGCCCGCGGCGTAGGCGACCATCAAACCCGAGATGCTCGGATGGGCGCCCACCGCCCAGCACGCGAACATCAGGCAGGCGACGTCGGCAACCCAGTTGAACAGGCTCCACCCGAACGCGATCGAGGTGTCGCGCTTGGTGAGCTGCACCGCGCGCAGCTGCTCGAGGGTCTCCAACAGCTTGTCGATGCCATGGTTGTCCGGCTTGCTGCGCAGCTGGTTGACCCAGCCCAGCACCCGGATACCCGTCGACCGCAACGACTCGGGATGACTGGCCAAGAACTGCAGGACGAGTGCCACGGCGAGGAACCCGGCCACCGAGAAGAACACGGAGAATGGACTGGTCTTTGCCCCGGCGAGCACCGCGCCACCGAGTCCGAGGACCGCGAGGCCGATGCCGGCGAGCAACCCCGACATCACCACCTGCCACGACGCCACCACCGGCGTCGCCCCCCATTTGCGGGTCTCCCGATAGGTGAAGGCAGGGGCGAGGACCTGGCCACCCGGCATCGTCTGGCTGACCGAGTTCGCGGCGAGGATCAGCGACAACGACTGCCACTGCTTGACGACCACGCCGGCGGACCGCAGAAGTGCGCGCTGGACCTGGGCAAAGCTGTCCATCGACAGCAGCGCCGCAAGAATCGACGCGAGAATCCACGGCCATTTGAGGTCGTCGATCCGCCACCAGGTCTCTTCGAGCTTCGGCCAGATGAGATAGATCTCGACCGCGAGCACGGTCACGACGATCGCCAGCAGGGTCCAGCGCACCCACCAGAAGCGTGGCCGCGCCGGGGCGCTGCGGGGTGCAGCTTCCTCCGACGACATAGTGGACACCCTAGGGCATGCCCCCGACCCCGCCGACGGGCCTACGCTGGCTGTCTTGACCGATGGCCGAGATCGGACACACGTTTGGTCGACGGGCCTACGCTGGCTGTCTTGACCGATGGCCGAGATCGGACACACGTTTGGTCGACGGGCCTACGCTGGCTAGAGTGACGGACTCCGATTCCACACGTGACCCGGCGGTGTTCGATCGGTCCCGCGTGCACCCGCTTGTTCGTGCGACCGCCGAGTGGAGCTGGCGGCTGCTCGTCATCGCGGCGGCCGCCTACGTGCTGTTGCTGATCTTCTCCGAGTTCGAGCAGGTGCTGGTCCCGGTGGCGCTGGCCGTGCTGGGCGCGGCCATGCTGGTGCCGGTGGTCGACGCCCTCGATCGGCGCGGGGTGCCCCGATCGTTGGCGGTGCTGGGTGTCATCGTCGTCGCGCTGGGTCTGCTCGCCGCCGTCCTCACCTTTGTCATCCGCGAATTCGTCCGGGGCGTACCCGAACTCGCCGACCAGGTGCGGCTGACCGTCGACCGCACCAAGCAGTGGCTGATCGACGGCCCCCTGCACATCAACGCCGATCAGGTGGGCAACGCCGGAACCGACGTCCTCGACGTCGTGCAACACAACCAGGACAAGGTGACCTCGGGGGCGCTCGCCACCGCGACCACAGCCGGTGAGATCGTGACCGGCGCCCTGCTCACCGTCTTCCTGCTGATCTTCTTTCTCTATGGGGGAGGCCAGATCTGGCGGTTTCTCGTCGGAGTGGTCCCCGCGGCCAGCCGCCGCCGAGTGTGGGGCGCCGGGATCGCCGGGTTCGGAACCCTCATCGGCTATGTCCGGGCAACGGTGGTGGTCGCGCTCGTCGACGCGTTGGGAATCGGTGTGGGACTGGCGATCCTGCAGGTTCCGTTGGCCTTGCCGCTCGCGTCGCTGGTGTTTCTGGGCGCGTTCATCCCGATCGTCGGCGCGTTGGTGAGCGGTACGCTGGCCGTCATCGTCGCCCTGGTGACCAACGGCTGGATCGCCGCGGTGATCACCCTCGCCATCGTGATCGGCGTGATGCAGCTGGAAAGCCATGTGCTGCAACCATTTCTCCTCGGCCGTTCGGTTCGGTTGCATCCGGTTGCGGTGGTGCTGGCGATCGCGGCCGGCATCGTGTCGGCGGGCATCATCGGCGGTCTGCTCGCGGTGCCGTTGATCGCCTTCCTCAACACCGCCGTGCGCCACCTGGCCAGCACACGACCCTCGCCCGACGACGGGCGGTTGTCGTCGGACGATCGCATGTACGTGGCCGAACCCGACAAACCGATGTGGGACGAAACCGGCGGGATCGGACCGAGCGGGGACGCACCGACGTGGGCCGAATACGCCGACGGCATCGCCGTCCTACCCGACGACGACCCGCCGGAACCGCGATCCTAGGAGTCGGACTTGCTGCGCCGCAACAGATCCTGAACGCTGATCTGTCCGCCGTCCTCGGAGCGCGCATGCCGGTCGGTGCGGGAGCGCCGTGACACCGGCGCGTCGGAATCGGCGGTCTCGCGACTCTGCGCCGAATTCGTCGGAGCCGACGGCACGGCATCGGGCGACAAACCGCGGTCCATCCGGTCGCCGGTTCCGCGCGGTTGCTGCGGCGGTGGCGAGGTTCGCTCGGGCGACAGCGACGCCGCCAACGGGCGTTTGCCGGTGTCGTTGAGGGTCGGCCGACGCCGCAGTGGTGAGTCCGGCGGGGGTGAAGTCGGCGGGGCGCCCACCGGACCCGGCCCCACCGGACTCGGCCCAGCCGGGCCGGCGGTCGGCGCGGGTGCCGTGCGCGGCGCGGGCCCCTGCGGCGCGGGTCCCTGGGTAGGCGCCGCTGGGGGTCCGGGCGGTTGAGGTGCCTGCGATGTCGCCGGCTGGGGATCGCCGAGACGTATTCCGCCGTCCCCGAGTCGCCAGCCACCGGTGTCCGGGCCGGAATTCCGACCGGTCGTCGGCCGCCGATACGGCGTCGGCCGGCGCGGTGGGTTCCCAGGCGGCGGTCCAGCCGGTCCACCCCGGGTGGGGGCAGCGGCCGGCACGGAAGTGGTGGGGGCAGCCATCGGTGCCGCAGTGGTGGGAGCTGCAGTGGTGGGAGCTGGGGTGGTCGGTCGGGCCGGTCCAGGGGCCCCGACCGCCCGCCCGCGTACGGGGCGGCTGGTCGCGACCGTCGCCGGCTCGGGCTGTTCGCGCCGGATGCGTCCGGACGGTCCGCGGCCCGGCGGCGGACCCATGGCTGCGGGGCGTGCGACCCGCGGGCGCTCCATGACCGAGGTCGGGGCTTCGGCGGCGAGTGTGCCCGCGCTCATCGTGCGGGCGGCCGCGGCACTGTCGCGCATCTCGTCGGGCTCATCGTCGAGGACGGTCTCGCCGAGACCGATCTTCTGCTGCATGACGCGCATCCAGCGTGGCGCCCACCAGCAGTCGTCGCCGAGCAGCTTCATCACCGACGGCACCAGCAGCATGCGGATGACGGTGGCGTCCAGGATGAGGGCCGCGATCATGCCGTAGGCGATGTACTTCATCATCACGATGTCGGACAGACCGAACGCGCCGGTGACCACCACGAGAATGGCCGCGGCCGCCGTGATGATCCGTCCGGTGTGGGCGGTACCGACGCGCACCGCCTCGGTGGTGCTCGCGCCCTTCTGTCTCGCCTCGACCATGCGTGACAACAGGAATATCTCGTAGTCCGTGGACAGGCCGAACACGATCGCGATGATCAGCACCAAGACGGCCGCGAACAGCGGGCCGGGCGTGAAGTTGGCGATCTCGGCGCCGTGACCGTCGACGAAGATCCAGGTGAGGATGCCGAGGGTGGAGCCCAGGCCCAGCGCCGACATCAGCGCCGCCTTGATCGGCAGCACGATCGACCCGAACGCCAGGAACATCAGGAAGCCGGTCACGAGCACCAGCAGGACCGCCATCAGCGGAAGCCGGCTCATCAGTGCGTCGATCGAATCCTGCGTGAGGGCTGGGGTGCCCGCCACATACATCTGCAGGCCCTGCGTGTCGATGGCGCGCAGATCCTTGATCGCCTGCGCCGCGGTGTCGCGGTCCTCGAGACCCGCCGCCATCTGGAAGATCCACGCGTCCGAGCCCGGGTACTGCGCGGACTGCGAGTCGTTGGGCGAGGTCGAGAACTGTTTGGTGAAACCGGGGATCTTGTTCGCCTGGTCGGCGATCGACTGGAGTTTGTAGTCGTAGTCCGCGGAGTTGGGATCGTAGACGATGACCAGCTTGATCTCTTCGGTGCGCTCGGTCGGGAAGTACTCGTCGAAGTGCTCCTGCGCCAGCCTGTTCGCGTTGTCCGGCGGCAGGTACTTCTCGCTGATGCCGCCGAACTGGATGCCGCCGAACGGGATGATCAGCACCAGGAGCAGCAGGACGGTCGGGACGGCGGTCGCCACCGGATGCTGCATCACCCAACCGGACAACTTGCCCCAGAAACCGTTCTCGACATCGGCGCGGGTCTTGATGCGACCGGTGAACCGGCTGTCGATGGCGTCGGCCCGCTTGTCGCCGAAGATCTTGCGCGTCACCGGGATCACAGTCCAGCCCATCAGGGTGCGGATCGACAGCGCGTCGATGCGCGGCCCGAGGATGCTGAGGATGGCCGGCAGCACCGTGATCGACAACAGCGCCGCGAGTGACACCGACGCGATGGCGCCGTAGGCAACCGATTTGAGGAAGCCCTGCGGCATGATCAGCAGACACGCGAGAGCAGCGACGATGATCGTCGCCGAGAACACGACGGTCTGTCCGGCCGTCATCACCGTTCTTCGGACCGCGGCCTTGGTGGAATAGCCTTCGGCCAGCTCCTCGCGGAACCGGGACACGATGAACAGGCCGTAGTCGATCGCGATACCCAGCCCGATCAGCGTCACCACCGACTGGGCGAAGATGTTGAGTTCGGTGGTCAGCGCCAAGACCTTCATGATGCCGAGCGACCCGGCGATGGTCAGACCACCGATCAGGACCGGGAGGCAGGCGGCCACCACGCCGCCGAAGATGAAGAACAGCATGATCGCGACGATCGGCAGCGCGATCACCTCGGCGCGCCGGATGTCCTCGTCCATGCCGTCGGCCATGCTGCCCGCGACCGGTTGCAGACCCGCCAGTTCGAAGGTGGTGCCCTGCAGGCCGAACCGCTCGGCGATGTCGTCGAAGAACGGTTCGATCGTCTTGTAGTTGTTCAGCACCGTGGTGTCGTCGTTGCCGGCCACGCCGATGCTGATGAATGCGTGCCGTTTGTCGTCGGTGAACGCGCGTTCCTGGATGGCGGGCTGGATCGCCTGCTGCAGGAACGGGTCGATGATGCCGGGGTCCTGCCGGTTGACGATATCGGGATGCGCCGCGATCAGGTCGTTGACGAAGTCCTCGACCTTGGCCCCGAACTCCGGGTTGTCGACGGTGGTGCCCTCGGGCGGCGTGATCAGCAGGATGATGTCGGAGCGGTGATCGCGCCCGAGCGCAGCGTCGGCGTACTGCGAACCCTTCACCGATTCCGACGTCGGATCGAACCAGCCGCTCTGACTCAGATGCTTACCCAGATCGAGGCCGTAGAGTCCCAGGCCGGCCATCAGTGCGATCATCACCGCGATGACGGCGAAGCGCATCCGGTAGACGAATGTGCCGATGGCTCCGAACACGCTGGTTCTCCTTTCGATGCCCGATGGGTCTGATAGGTCGGGGTCTGAGCGCTAGCGCCGAATTCTCGCAGCGCCGCCTGAGGTATGGCTGAGCGATAGGGCGATAGGGGGTGTTGGGACGGGGTCGCCTCAGCGCAACAGTGCACTCAACGGGCGGAACGGCGTCAGCCAGGCACCCTCGTCGGGGAGCGAGTCGAGGCCGATGCGTGGCAGCGGCTCACGAAAGACGCCGGGGATGTCCTCGAGGTCGATGAACTCCAAGTCGTCGGCGGTCAGGGCCCAGCTGGCGTGTTCGCGGAATCCGATGACGGTGACCGGCACCCCGTCGGCGGCCACATCGGACAGCGGTTCGCGGAAGGCCTGGCCATCCGCGGACGCCACGATCACCCCAGCTAACCCAACAGTCTGCCTGCGAAGTGCGATGTGGTCGAGCATGTCGGGATCCACGTCGCTGTCGTCGGACAGCTTGGGCTTGGCGAACACCGAGTAGCCGACGTTGCGCAGCGCATCTACCCAGGGCCGCACAACATCGGCGCTACCAGGCACGATGTTGGTGAAAACGGTTGCCTCGGGCTCCACGGCAGCGCCGTCGGGCAGGCTCGCCGACACGTCGGCGGTGCGTTGCAGCAACCAGCGGCCCAGCGCGTCGAATCGCGCACGATGTGCCGCCGTGGGCCGGCCACCGAGGATGGCGCCGAGCCCCATGTCCATGTTGGGGGCGTCCCAGACCAACAGCATTCTCCGGGTCTGGCTCGCGCCCGCGATGGTCTCGGCGAACCCGGTCGCGTTCTTGTTCGGTTCGGTCATGACTGCTCCTCGCCGGCGGTGCCGGTCTGCCGTGGCACCGGCCGCGTGTAGACGAACTCGTTGACGTCGCGTCCCTCACGCTCGGCGCGTCCCTCGAACTTGGTGGTCGGCCGCTCCAGTGAGATCGGTGTCTCCCCGGTGAGTTGCACCACATGGGGGCGATTCGGGTCCTGGGTGGCGAGTTCCTCGGCGATCCACTCGGCATATCCGGCGTGATCGGTCGCGATGTGCAGGACACCGCCGGGGACGAGTCGGTCAGCCATCAACTCGAGCGTGCCCGACTGGACGAAGCGTCGCTTGTGATGACGCGATTTGGGCCACGGGTCGGGAAAGAAGAGTCGGATCCCGGTCAGGCTGCTCGGCGCGATCAGTTCGGTCAGGACGATGGCCGCGTCACCACGGATCATCCGCACATTGGTGAGCCCGCCACGATCGATGAGCCCGAGCAACTGTGCGAGACCGGGTCGGTAGACCTCGACCGCCAGGACATCGACGTCGGGTTCGACCGCTGCCATCGCCGCGGTCGACACCCCGGTGCCGCTACCGATCTCGAGGACGGTCGGCGCCTGCCGGCCGAACAGCGTGGGCAGATCCAGGACCGGCTCGGGGATGCGGTCGGTCCCGATGGCCAGATCCCGGCCGAGCACCGGCCACAGGGTGTCCCAATTGCGCTGCTGGCCGGGTGTCAGGGTGCCCCGCCGGAACCGGAAGCTGGTGACCCGCGGGTACAGGCGGGCACGTTCGGCGCTGTTGTTCACCAGCCCATCGTTGCGCATGACGCCGGGCTTGTGGAGGTCCGGGCGTCGGCGCGGCGCCGTAGCGGTTACCCTGCCAGCACTGTGGCCGAGAGGGCGGGGGTGGCGCGATGGGACCGACGGTGACGTCTGGGCCACCTGGTCACGCCCCCGATGTGCTCACCCGCGCGGCCGACGCCGGGCGGCTGGAGTCACTCGTCGAGGCGGGTTCACCGCTGCGGTCGACGCTGGAGATTGCCGGGCGGCGCTACCTTGCCCCGCTGCATGTGCAGGTTCTCGGACGAGACGGCGTGGGTCGCGACACCATGGCCCGTGCCCTGCGGGAACGCTTGTCGCTCAGCGTGATCGGGCCGGGAGAGAACGACTCAGCCGCCGACGCGGATCTGTGGCTGTATGTGTTGGCCGGGCTGCCGCGCCGCGCGGATGTCGGGGCGGTGCGCCGGTTGCCGGCCGACCGCCGGATCGTGGTGCTGGGAAAGGCCGACACCCACGGCGACTGGGACACCGCGGTACAGATCGCAGCGAAAGCTGCCGACGTGCTGCGCACCCGGGTCTTCACCGTGTCGGCACTGCTCGCCTGCGCCGATCTCGACGACGACGAATTCGCGCAGCTGCGCGCCTGGGTCGCCGACGGCGTCGAGATGCCGTCGATGGCCGGCCGGTTCCTGTCCGGTCCGCCCGGCTCGGCCGCGCGCCAGATGCGTGTCGGTCTCCTGCGCCGCCTCGATCAGTTCGGCATCGACCTGGCTTTGGCGCTGATCGGCTCCGGGTCGCCGGCGGCCGCCGACGTCGAGGCGCTGAATCGTTCGTTGCAGGCGGCGAGCGGTATCGCCGACCTCGTCGAACCCATCCGCGGGCACATCGGCGTGGTGCGAGGGTGGCGGCAGATCGAACTCCGTGCCGCGGTGGAACGGGCGGCCGCGGCCGGGCTGGATCGCGACACCGCCGAAGCGCTGCTCGCCGGCGGCCACATCACCACCGCGGAGGTGGCCTCATGACGACGACCGCCGCGGATGCCGCCGGGAGCGAAGCGAGCGGGGCAGATCTCGATGCCGCCGGGAGCGAAGCGAGCGGGGCAGATCCAGACAGTGTCGGCACGATGCTCGGCCGGACCACCGAACTCACCGGCTTCGACCCGACACGGGTCGACGGGACGGGAACCACGGTGGTAGTGGCCGGCACGCCGGGTGTCGGCGTCCGGGTCCTCATCGATGCCTGCCGGTCGATCGCCCCCGACCTGGACCTCGTCGAGCGCACGCCCACCGCCGCGGCGGGTCTCGCGGTGCTCGTCGTCGACCCCTCGTCATCGGTGGCCGACGAGGAACTGCAGCTCCTCGACGACCTGCGCGCCGCCTACGGGGTGGTCGGGCTGGTGTGCACCAAGATCGACGCGTTCTGGGAATGGCCGCGCGTCCTGCGCAGCCACCGTAGGACGCTCGATCCGTACGAGTCCCTGCCGCTGTTCGCGGTGTCGGGGGTGGCCGCGATGTCCGGCGGGCTCGATGAGTCGGGTGTCGTGGCTCTGGTCGAGTGGCTGCGCGAACAAATGTCGGCACCCGTCGAGATACGCCGTCACCGGGCGAGGCTGGCGGCCGCACAGGGTGCCGTCGAACATCTGCTGGACGAACTCGACGCCACCGAACCCGACCGACTCGACGAGTTGATGCGACGTCGGCACCGCCTGGTCGAATCCCGCGACCGCGGACGAACCGATCGGCTGACGGCTGTGCGCGCGGGCTTGCACCGGGTGCGTGCGGAATCGTCGTCGCAGGTGCAGGCCGGTTTGCGATCGATCGGCTCGGACCTGGCCGGTCTGGACATCGGGCCCGCCGAGCGGCGTAGGGCACTGAGTGCCCGGCTCGATGACCTTGCCGCGGCGGTGTCGAGCGCCACCGACGAGCGGATCGAGGAGGTGTCGGCGGGTGCGTTGATCGGCCTCGACACCGATACCGAGCCGGCCGACGAGGAGTCTTGGCGCGTCGAGGTCGGGCCCATCCGGGACACCACCGACGCCCGGCGAGGTGCCGAGGATGCGCTCGTCGTGCTGATCGGGGCCTCTACCGGCCTCGGTGTTGGTCGGCTGGTGGTCACCCCGATGGCGTCGGTGCAGACCTTGCAGTGGATCAGCATGCCCCTCACGCTGGTGTTGGGCGTGGCGGTCGCCGTGTGGGTGATCAGGATGCGACGTGGCGCAACCGCACGCGCGGCGGCCCGTGGCTGGGTGTCTGAGGTGCTGGCCGAGGTCCGCTCCCGCGTCGACCACCAGATCGGCCAACGAGTCGCCGGTGCCGAGACCCGGATCGCGGGTCAGATCGCGCGTTCCTACGATCGCCGGACCCGACTGGTCGCGGCCGAGGTCGCAGCTCTCGACGAGCGTGCGCGTGGCCTGCGCGACTCGGAGGTCGAGGTCCGACGCCGGCGTGAGGTGGCACGTGCGATGCGGCAGGTGCTGGTGGACGCGCAATCGGCGCTCGCCGAGTCGGTGCGCGGCCGGAAAGCAGGAATGGTGAAGGAAGGAGTATCCGATGGATCCGATCTTCGGTGAGCCGATCTTTGGTGAGTCCGCCTTTGGTGAGTCACTGCCGGGAGAGCAGCCGGGCGGTGCACATGACGCGTCGGCCGGTGACCTCACCCCGGCAGATGATCTCGACTCACACCTGTGGATGCAGGACGAGGGCCGGATCTGGGACCTCGGACCGGCCGAGGTCGACACCGACAACGACGGTGTCAACGACTCACTGACCCGCAACGGACCCGACGGATTCACCGTCTACACCGACAGCGACCGGGACGGTCAGGTCGACAAGATCACCGAGATCAACGCCAACGGCGACTTCCGATCGGCGGTGCTGAATCCGGAGACCGGCACCTGGGTTCCGACCGAGTCGGGACGGCTCAACTGACCGGCGAGACAGGTTTACGGATTGAATGAATCATCAAACTCGCAGCCCAACCAGGGTAAAACGTCCTGATGGCTCTGAATGTGGCATATCCCGCATCTGCGTACCCTGGCACCTAGCGCCCGTTCGGTCGTCGTATCCTTGAGCTACGACGACATCACCCCTTGGCGATCAGTCGAGCCGGTCGCCAGCTCCCAGGAGGCACCACAGCTATGACCGCAGCGACAATTCCCGGATTGGATCCCGACAGCGCACCGACCAAACACGCAGGTCTGCTGGCCTGGATCGCCGAGGTCGCCGAACTGACCCAGCCCGACCGCGTCGTCTGGTCGGATGGCAGTGACGAGGAGTGGAACCGCCTCACCGAGCATCTGGTCTCGGCGGGCACCCTGGTCAAGCTGAACGAGGAGAAGAAACCCAACTCGTTCCTGGCCAAGTCCGACCCCGCCGATGTCGCCCGTGTGGAGTCCCGCACCTACATCTGCTCGGAGAGCGAAGCCGATGCCGGACCCACCAACAACTGGGTGGCACCGGACGAGATGCGCGCCACCATGACCGAGCTGTACCGCGGATCGATGCGCGGCCGCACGATGTTCGTCATCCCCTTCTGCATGGGCCCGCTCGGCTCCGACGACCCGAAGCTCGGTGTGGAACTCACCGACTCCGAGTACGTCGTCCTGTCGATGAAGATCATGGCCCGCGTCGGCCAGCAGGTGCTCGACCTCCTGGGCGAGGACGGCTTCTTCGTGAAGGCGCTGCATTCGGTGGGCGCGCCGCTCGAACCGGGTCAGGCCGACGTGGCGTGGCCGTGCAACACCGAGAAGTACATCACCCACTTCCCGGAGACCCGCGAGATCTGGTCGTTCGGCTCCGGCTACGGCGGCAACGCCCTCCTCGGCAAGAAGTGCTACGCGCTGCGCATCGCCTCGGTGATGGCGCGCGACGAGGGCTGGATGGCCGAGCACATGCTGATCCTGAAGCTGACCAGCCCGGAGCAGAAGGTCTACTACGTGGCCGCTGCCTTCCCGAGCGCCTGCGGCAAGACCAACCTCGCGATGATCCAGCCCACGATTCCCGGCTGGAAGGCCGAGACCGTCGGCGACGACATCGCCTGGATGCGGTTCGGCGACGACGGCCGCCTGTACGCGATCAACCCGGAGTTCGGGTTCTTCGGCGTCGCACCCGGCACCAGCGACGACTCCAACCCGAACGCGATGCGCACCATCGAGGCGGGCAACACGCTCTACACCAACGTCGCACTCACCGACGACGGCGACATCTGGTGGGAGGGCATCGGTGGTGACACCCCCGATCACCTCACCGACTGGCTGGGCAACGACTGGACGCCCCAGTCCGATCACAAGGCGGCCCATCCCAACTCGCGCTACTGCACCCCGATCTCGCAGTGCCCGTCGCTGGCCGACGAGTGGGACGACCCGCGTGGCGTGCCGATCTCGGCGATCCTGTTCGGTGGCCGCCGCAAGACCACGGTGCCTCTCGTGACCGAGGCACACGACTGGCAGACCGGCGTCTTCATGGGCGCCACGGTGGGCTCCGAGCAGACCGCCGCCGCCGAGGGCAAGGTCGGCACCGTGCGTCGCGACCCGATGGCGATGCTGCCGTTCATCGGCTACCACGTCGGCGACTACCTGCAGCACTGGGTGGACCTCGGCAAGAACGCCGACGCGACCAAACTGCCGAAGGTTTTCTACGTCAATTGGTTCCGTCGCGGCGACGACGGCCGCTTCCTGTGGCCCGGATTCGGCGAGAACAGCCGTGTGCTGAAGTGGATCATCGGCCGGATCGAGGGCGAGAACGAAGGCACCGAGACACCGATCGGTATCGTCGCGAAGCCCGAGGAGATCGACGTCACCGGCCTGGACACACCGGCCGACGACGTGAGGGCCGCACTCACCTTCGACGCCGACGAATGGCGCCGCGAGCTGCCGCTGATCGAGGAGCTCTTCGACTTCGTCGGTGACAAGCTGCCGACGACCCTGCGCGACGAGCTCGACGGTCTCAAGCAGCGGCTCAGCTGATCGAGTCGAGGTTTGGACCGGGGCGCCCTCAGGTTGCTGAGGTATCGTCTCCCCCTATGAGATTCCGCTTGTGGGGGGCGGCGATGGTCGTCGTCGGCATCGTGGCCCTGATGATCACGCCGGTGGCGGCCGCGCCGGCGCACAGCGCCCCGGCACCCCGGGTCACCTCGTTCTATCTGAGTTCCACGGGTTTCACCCCGGTCCCGACGCTCGGTGGGATCACCGGAATCGATCGCAAACCCGACGGCGAGTACATCATGATCGCCTCGGCGGGTCTCGGCCGCTACTTCGACGCCCGGATTCCGTTCTTCTCGTCGACCGGAGCCTTCGGCCGCGCGACCGTGTCGCTCGCCGGCCGTCCGATCCTGGGACCGGGCTTCATGCCGATGATGCCGGGTGCAGCGCAGTTCGAAGGTGTGCGCAGCCGCGGCAACGGATTTGTCGTCGCCAGCGGCGGCGCACATCAGTTCGTCCGGCTCCTCGGCCCGTTCGGCAACCAGGTGCGTGATCTGCCGTTGCCGCAGGCCTACCGCAAGGCCAAGAACACCGGACTCGACCCGCGGCGCGGACTCATCGGTGTCGCCGTCGCACCCGGCTCGGGAATGATCAGCACCCTCACCGCCGGTGGGCTGAAACAGGATCCGGCTCATTCGGCGCGCCTGCTCATCTGGCCTGGCCGCGGCACCACCGAGTTCGTGTATCGCACCGACGGCGACAAGTTGGCCGCCGACGTTGTCGCGGTCAACAAGACCGACTATCTGGTGCTCGAACGCGGGAAGGGCCGGGCAACACGGATCTTCTGGACCACCACGCGCGGCGCACAGCCGGTGACCGGTAAAGCGCGCCTGAGTGGCCGCGAGGTCGCGATGCCCAAGGTTCCGATCTTCTCCACCGCACCGCTGCCCGGACTGCGTGCGGGCAACATGTCGGGTCTGGGTTGGGGCAACTGGCTGCCGGACCGGCCGTGGCTGAAGTACCGGGCGCGAGTGCTGTTCGTCGTGACCAACGACGGCCTGGGCGTCCCGCCGCGGGTACACGCACTCGAGGTCCGATTCCCGAAGCGCTGAGCGCAATGACCGCCGGGGGTGGACTCAGGGTGATCACGGATGGCCAACCCGTCGAGGATTTGGCACCGTGGTACCCATGACCTCAAGTCAACCGCCCTCCAGCGACCCGCCCAGTGGAGGATTCGTCACCTCCGCTCCGACCATCGCGGCCGGTGCCGAGAACCTCGTCAAGCGTTTCGGTTCCGGCGACACCGCCGTGGAAGCGCTTCGCGGTGTGACGATCTCGTTCCGGGCCGGCGAGTTCACCGCCATCATGGGCCCGTCCGGCTCGGGTAAGTCGACGCTGATGCACTGCCTCGCCGGACTCGACGTCGCGAGCGGGGGCCGGGTGCAGATCGGCGACGTCGACCTGACGAGGTTGTCGGACAAGGCGATGACGATGCTCCGGCGCGACCGTATCGGTTTCGTCTTCCAGTCCTTCAACCTGGTGCCCACGCTGACCGCCGCGGAGAACATCACACTGCCCGTCGACATCGCCGGCCGCGAGGTCGACAAGGAGTGGTTCGACGCCGTCGTCGAACGACTGGGGATCACCGACCGGCTCGGCCATCTGCCCAGCGAGTTGTCGGGCGGGCAGCAGCAGCGCGTCGCCTGTGCCCGCGCGTTGATCGGCAAGCCGGCGATCATCTTCGGCGACGAGCCGACCGGCAACCTCGATTCCCGTTCCTCGGGTGAGGTGTTGAGCATTCTGCGCGCCGCCACCGACGAGTTCGGCCAGACGGTGGTGATCGTGACCCACGATCCGCGCGCCGCGTCGTATGCCGATCGTGTGGTGTTCCTCGCCGACGGTCAGATCGTCCGGGAGTTGTCCCGCCCGAGTGCCGACGACGTGTTCGAGGTGATGCGTCACCTCGACGACGTGCCCGCCACCGCGGCCGATACAAGTGCCACCGAAGCCGCCGCCCAACCCGTCGTCTCCGGAGGCGGCAAACACGAGGCTCCCGACCTCGACGAGGCGCGCTGAACGTGGCCACCTCGGTGATGCGCCGGGTTTCCCTGCGAAACCTGCGGGCGCACAAGCTTCGTCTGTTTCTGACGGTGTTCTCGATCGTCCTCGGCACGTCCTTCGTGGCCGGCACGATCGTCTTCACCACCACCATCTCCAACGCGTTCACCAACATCTTCGACAACGCGGCGCAGGGCGTCGCAGTGGAGATCACCCCGTCTGATCCGCAGTCGGCGGGTGTGCCGTTGACGGTGGTGGACCAGCTCCGCCAACGTTCGGCCGAGCTCGGCATCGACAAGCTCGTCGTCAACAACAGCGGTCTGGTGACCATCGCCAATTCGGAGGGCAAGGCGCTGCAGACCGGTGGCGCCCCCAGCGTGGGTACCGCCTACATTCCGCCCGCAGAGGCGATTTCGGCTGCCGATTCGCGGATCATGACCGGTGGTCGGGCGCCGATGAATGCCGGCGAGATCGCGTTGAACGAGACCGCCGCCGACGCCGGCGACTTGAAGGTCGGCTCGAAGACCAAGATCGTCGTGGGCCAGGGCAATGCGCCACCGCGCGAGGTCACGGTGGTCGGCCTGATCGACCTGCCGACCTCGACCGGCGGATACGTCAATGTCCAGTTCGACGCGGCGACCGCGTCGATGCTCTTCTCGGACGGCAAACACGCTGCGCTGGTGGATATGTCGGCGGTCGACGGGGTGACGCCCGAGCAGCTCGTGGAGCGGGTGCGGACCGCGCTGGGACCGGCCGCGGACCGGCTCGAGATCCGGACCGGCGATCAGGTCCGACAGGATCAGAAGGATCAGGTCAACCAGTTCCTCGACATCTTCCAGTACATTCTGCTGGCGTTCGCCGCCATCGGCCTGATCGTCGGCACGTTCATCATCTACAACACCTTCTCGATGCTTGTCGCACAACGCAATCGGGAGTTCGCACTGTTGCGGGCGGTTGGCGCCAGCCGGCGGCAGGTGTCGCGGTCGGTCCTGTTCGAGGCCTTCATCGTCGGCATCATCGGCGGCCTGATCGGACTCGCGATCGGGATCGGTCTGGCCGCGGGACTGAAAGCCCTGGTCACCTCGAGTTCGGGGTTGCCCGCGGGCTCCCTGGAAGTGACCATCCCCGCGGTCGTCGCCACCATTGCGGTGGGTGTCGTCGTCACCATGGTCAGCGCATGGGTGCCGGCGGCCCGGGCATCCCGGGTGCCTCCGGTGGAAGCGATGCGCGCAAGTGCCACAGAGGGTTCGGCGTCCCTGCGAACCCGCACGATCATCGGTGCGGTCGTGGGTGTGGCCGGCGTGGTCGCCCTGGTCGTCGGTGCGACCGGCGAGGGACTCGGACCGGTGCTGACGGTCGCCGCGGGTGCCGGCGCGATCATCCTTGCCACGGTGCTCGCCGGACCTGCCCTCTCGCAGCCGTTCGTCGGGGCTCTCGGCCGGGTGGTCGGTGCGCCGTTCGGCACGATCGGCCGGTTGGCCCGCACCAACGCCGTGCGCAATCCGCGCCGTTCCGCCGCAACGGCTTTCGCATTGACCCTCGGCCTGATGCTGGTCGCGGTGATCGGGATTCTCGGCGAATCCTTCAAGGGAACGGTCGACGACGCCGTCGACACCGGGGTCACCGCCGACTACATCATCGCCGGCACCAACCAGGCGCCTCTCCCTGCCGCAATTGCCGATGCGGTGAAAAATGTTGACGGAGTCCAGGATTGGGTTTCCTTCGGGATTGTCCAGGCCCAGGTCGAGGAGGCCGGCGGCGAGCGGTCGGTGACCGGCTATTCGCCCCTCGGCTCTCCGGTGGCGAGCGTGGCATCGGTGGACATGGTCGACGGATCGTCGGATGTCCTTGCGCCCGAAGGGTTGTTCGTCAGCGAACGCAGCCGTGATTCGCTCGGCTGGCGGCTCGGGGACGTCGTCACGTTCGTCGGGTCGGACGGCACCAAGATCCCGGTCACCGTTTCGGGGGTGTACGCCGACAACGAATCGCTGCAACCGTGGATGCTCGGTGCGGCGGTGTACGAGAAGCTGGTGCCGCCGCCGGCCCGGGCCAGTGTCGCCATCTTCGTGAAGGCAACGCCTGGAACGGATCTCGACACCCTGCGCACCAATCTGGAGAATGCCACCGATTCGTTCCTGATCGCTCAGGTGCAGGATCGCGAGCAGTTCAAGAGCACCATCACCAAGCAGATCGATCAGATGCTGATCACGCTGTACGCGATGCTCGGGCTGGCGCTGCTGATCGCGGTGCTCGGGATCATCAACACGCTCGCGTTGTCGGTGATCGAGCGCAAGCGCGAGATCGGGATGTTGCGGGCCATCGGCATGGTGCGTTCCCAGGTTCAGCTCGGCATCTACGTCGAGTCGGTGCTGATATCTGTCTTCGGCGCTGTGATGGGTGTGATCCTCGGTGGTGCGATCGGCTGGGCGCTGGTTCGGACCCTGGCGAAGTGGGGATTGGGTGCGCCCCAGGTCCCGTGGATCCTGATCGTGGTGACGCTGGTGGGCGGGGCCGTGGTGGGCGTCCTGGCCGCGGTGTGGCCCGCGGTGCGTGCCGCGCGGACCGGACCGTTGGAGGCCATCGCCGATCCGTAGTGCAGTCGGTGGATCGAGGCGCCTGGCACAATCGTCCGCATGACGCGACCACCCGAGGACGATCCACGCGATCCCCGGCAGCAGCCGCCGCCACCGTCGAATACACCGCAACATCCCGAGACACGCCAGTTCGGACCGAACACCGACCCGGCGGCGATCGGGGACCCGGTACCGCCCCAGCCCGACCCGATGACAGCTCCCACCGACCAGTACGGCCAGTTCGCCGAACCGGCCCCGCCGTCACAGGCCTACACGAACGCCGGACCCTCGGGTGGCTACCCGCCCACCGGTTACGGCGCCGACCCGCAGCCGTCCAAGAACACCGGGCGCACCGTGGGGCTCGTGCTCGCGGTCGTCGCGGCGCTCGTGGTGATCGGGATCGTCGCGTTCCTGATCCTGCGAGGTGGTGGCGACGAGTCGACGACGGCAGGAGCGTCGTCGACGACGAGCAGCGCACCGTCGAGCAAATCGAGCTCAACGACGACGACCACAACCACCACGACGACTCGGACAACCTCGTCGCCCACCTCGACAGCACCGTCGGATCAGGTCACCTACCAGCTGACCGGTGGCGGTAGCGTCATCACGCTGAGCTACGAGGCCTCCGGTCGGCGCGGGTTCGTGGCGAGCACCGGCACGCCGTGGTCGTTGTCGGTACGTGTGGGCGGCGACAACGCCGAGCTCACGGCGATCGTCGTTCAGGGCACGGTGACGTGCACGATCATGCGCAACGGTGAGCAACTTTCGTCGGCGACCAGCGGTCCGTCACCGCTCCCGCTGCGGTGTGCGGCGCCGCTGCAGTAGCCCGGCGTCAGCGCTTGCGCAGAACGAGGACCAGGTTGGTGCCCAGCACCTCACGCAGCACCGGCACCCGCATGACCCACCACATCCACCTGGGCAGATAGCGCGGGAAGGCGGCGACGAGGTCGGCGTTGTCCCGCGCGGTGGCGGCCCAGCGCAAACCCTGGGCGGCGGTTACGGGAAACAGCGAGGTGCCGAAGAGATTCTTCGGTGGATGACCGTGGCGTCGCGTGTACCACCGCGCCGCGCGGTGGCCGCCGAGATAGTGCGTGAGCCCCATTTCGTGGCCGCCGAACGGCCCCCACCACAGGGTGTAGCTGACGATGGTCAGGCCGCCCGGGCGCGTCACTCGCAGCATCTCGTCGCACATCTCCCAGGGTCGCGACGTGTGTTCGACCACGTTCGACGACAGGCAGATGTCCATCGAATCGTCCGCGAAGGGCAGATTCTGTCCAGAGCCACGCACGGTTCCCCGGTGTTCGAGTCCGCCCGCATGCATCTCGGCGGGGTCCGGTTCCAGAGCGAGGTAATGGGCTCCGACCTCCCGAAACGCGTCCGCGAAGTACCCCGGACCACCGCCGACGTCGAGGATGACCGCCCCGGAGAGCCCGGTGTCTTCGGTGGCGAAGGCGGCAACCATGTCGCGGGTGTCGCGAGCCAGTGCGCCGTAGAAGCGGGCCGGGTCCGACTGCTCGAAGCGGAAGTCGTTGAGGAGTCCTACCGCCCGTCGCAATGTCGCCAGAGCGGCCATGTCACGTGCCGGCATGGGGTGGTGTTCTGCTCCTCGACCGCGATTATGTCTACAACTTCCGTTGTAGACGCGCCAGTAACTTATCGATTAGAGTCTATCGGCATCGGGGGAGAGCAAGAAGGTTCCGGGCCGTCGCACATGGTGTGGAGGGGATGACGTGTTCGGCGCCCGGAACCACTTCTGCGACGTCGTCGGTAGGCTGACACGCAATGCATCCACCATCTGAGGTCCTGCTGCTGTGCTGGCGGGACACCGGCCACCCGCAGGGCGGCGGAAGTGAAACCTACCTGGAACGGGTCGGTGCCGAACTGGTCCGACGCGGCGTGCGCGTCACCTTTGTGACTTCTGCCTATCCGGGTGCGGCACCCAACGAGATGCGTGACGGTATCCGGTTCGTCCGCGTCGGCGGTCGAATCTCTGTCTACCCGCGGGTGGCGGCGATGATGCTGGCGGGTCGGATGGGACTCGGCCGGCTGGCCGCGACGGCACCGCAGGCCGTTGTCGACACCCAGAACGGAATCCCGTTCTTTGCCTCGATGGTGAGTCCGGCGCCGACCGTCGTCCTGGTGCATCACTGTCACCGTGAGCAGTGGCCCGTCGCGGGTCGCCTGCTCGGCCGACTGGGCTGGTTCCTGGAGTCGCGAGTGGCTCCTCGCCTGCATCGGCGCAACCGCTACGTCACGGTGTCGACCCCGTCCATGCAGGAGCTGGTCGAGTTGGGTGTCGACGCCGAGCGGATCTCCGTGGTTCGCAACGGCATCGACCCGCTTCCCGACGGCCTCGCGGCGGCTCGTTCCTCCGGCGAAGGGGTGGTGCGGTTGTGCGTGCTCTCGCGCCTGGTGCCGCACAAGCAGGTCGAGGACGCCCTTGCGGTAGCCGCGGATCTGCGACGGGGTGGCCTCGAAGTGCACCTCGACGTGATCGGCGGCGGATGGTGGGATGGCGAGTTGCGCAGCACCACAAGCCGTCTCGGGCTCGATGACGCGGTCACCTTCCACGGGCACGTCAGCGAGCGTCGCAAGCACGAGATCCTGTCCGCCGCCCGGGTGCACCTGATGCCGTCCCGCAAGGAGGGCTGGGGTCTAGCGGTGGTGGAGGCGGCGCAGCATGGTGTGCCGACGATCGGCTACCGCAGTTCCGTCGGCCTGCACGAGTCCATCGACCACGGTCGGACCGGGCTTCTGGTCGATGGAGTCGACGAGCTCCTCAGCGCCACAAGGAAACTCATCGAGGACGACGCGGAGGCCCGGCGTCTGGGCGACGCAGCCCGAGTCAAGTCGCAGGGATACTCGTGGTCGGCGACCTGCGACGGCTTCCTGGATGTCTTCGCCGAGGTGTGTCGTTGAGTACCACCGACGGATCGGCGTCGTCGCTGCCGATCTTTGACCTCGCGGTTGCGGCCGACGACCCGGACCCATTCAGGGCCGATCTGCTCGACGCCACTCACCGGCTGGGCTTCTTCTATCTCGTCGGGCACGGCATCGAACAGCGGCGGTTCGACGATCTGATCGACATTGCGCGTCGTTTCTTTTCGCTGTCGGACGCCGACAAGGACGAGATCTCACAGTTGCGAAGTCCGCAGTTTCGCGGCTATTCGCGGCTCGGTGGGGAATTGACGAACGGTGCCGTCGATTGGCGCGAGCAGATCGACATCGGCCCCGAGCGAGCGGCAATCGAAGGGGCCGAAGGCTATTGGCACCTGCAGGGTCCCAACCTGTGGCCGTCGGCGCTTCCGGAGCTGCGCCCTGCGCTCGAACAGTGGTCCGAGGATCTGGCGGCAGTCGGACGGGAATTGCTCGGCCACTGGGCGGCCGCACTGGGCGCACCGGTGACGGTTTTCGACGACGCATTCGCCGATCGCCCGGCAACCCTGATGAAGGTGGTCCGCTATCCCGGTTCCGAATCAGACCGGCAGGGTGTTGGGGCACACAAGGATTCCGGGGTCCTCACCCTCCTGCTCGTGGAACCCGATACCGCTGGTTTGCAGGTGGAGGGGCCCGACGGCGAGTGGATCGACGTGCCTCCACGCCGCGGCGCGTTCATCGTCAACATCGGCGAACTTCTCGAGGTGGCGACCGGCGGTTACCTCCGCGCCACCCGCCACCGCGTGCTCGCACCACCGCCGGGACGAGACCGGATCTCGATCCCGTACTTCCTCAATCCTGGTCTGGACGCCCAGATTCCGGTCCTCGAACTCCCGGGAGAGCTTGCCCGGCACTCGCGAGGGGTCGAACTCGACCCGGACAACCCGATCTTCAACACCTACGGCGAGAACGCCTGGAAGTCGCGGACCCGGGCGCATCCCGACGTCGCGTTGCGCCACCACGGCATTCGGCCCGCAGGCGCACCGACGTCGTACTGATCCGAATCGCTCGATGAGCGGCTCTGACATGCGGGATACACGGCGGCTCAGGGTGGCGGGTTGCGGAAAATAGAAGAGTTTCTTCCCGTCTACTCTCTTCGACGATGCGGATGCCGTTGCGTCACCGCACCAGCGTTGTCGCGCGGTCGGAGCCACCGCATCTCCCGGCAAGTGGACCTACTGATATGGCCTCGGAGGTTTCCGGGATGGGTGGCTTCGACTGCGCGGCAACGGTTTCCCGTGGCGTCGCGTTTCACGCTATGAAGTTCTCAAGGTACGGGTGCGGTCCCGACCGGGGTCGGGTGCGAAAGGTGCTACGCGGTTGGCTGGTTCAGGTTGGTGGGTTCAGGCGGCGTTGTCCAGGCGCATGGTGCGTCGGTTGTAGGCCGGTAGTGGTCTCCTTTCCGGATCAACGGAGGCCGGCGGGACCAGCCACGGGTGGCGGTCAGCCCCGAGGACGACGTCCCACCCGTTGTGGTGCACATCGGTATGGCAGGACGGGCAGAGTAGGCACCCGTTGTC